>JAGPVD010000172.1 GCA_018067145.1 Methyloceanibacter sp. | reverse complement strand
CGTCGGCGTCCGAGGTGAGCGCCAGGATGCGCGCGCCGGGATGGAGATGCGGGCGGATGCGGTCGAGCGCGCGGCCATGGAGCGAGACCAGCGTGGTCTCTGGTAGCGGCCACCCCATGCGGGCGGCCGCCAGGCTGAACGCGGATGGCGCCGGTATCACCAAACTCTCTTCTGGCGGGACATGGCAAGCGAGCACCGAGCCCACGCCATAGAAGAAGGGATCGCCCGAGGCGAGCACACAGACTTTACGGCCGCGCATGGCCAGCACTTCTTCGGGCGCCAGCGAAAACGGGTCTGGCCAGGGTTTGGCTTCGCCACGGATTGCCGGCGCAGCCAGCGCAAGATGCCGCGCGCCGCCGAACACGATATCGGCCTCAGCGATAAGATCGCGGGCGCCGGCGCCTAGGCCCGCAAGCCCGTCCTCGCCGATGCCGACGATGGACAGCCAGCGTCTGGTTGGGGCAGGGTCCGGCATGATTGGTTCAGGACGCGCCATGAAGATCCTCATTCTCGGCGGCACGACGGAAGCGCGGGCTCTTGCCGGTGCGCTGGCCGGACGCGACGAATTCTCCGTGACGCTGTCGCTTGCTGGCCGCACAGCCAATCCTTTGCCCCAAGCTGTCCCTACGCGTATCGGTGGCTTCGGTGGGGCGGAAGGTCTTGAGCGCTATCTTCGCCAGGAGCGGATCGAGGCGTTGATCGACGCCACGCATCCCTACGCCGCGATCATCTCCGCTAATGCCGCGCGCGCCGCTGAGCGCGCCAAGGTTCCGTTGCTTGCGCTTCGGCGTCCCGCGTGGACCAAAGTCGAAGGCGACCAGTGGACCGAGGTCGCCAATATGCACGATGCCGTCGCGGCGTTGGGAACTGTCCCGCGCCGTGTGTTTCTCGCCATGGGGCGCAAAGAGATTGAGCCTTTTACCGCCGCACCAGAGCATGTCTATCTGGTGCGCAGTGTCGATCCGGTCGACCCGCCGCTCGCCGTGCCTCACGCCATCTATCTCACCGCGCGTGGTCCGTTCAGCGAAGTCGACGATCGGGCCCTGCTCGACCGTCAGAACATCGATGCGGTGGTCGCCAAGAATAGCGGTGGCGATGCCAGCTACGGCAAGATCGCCGCTGCGCGGGCCTTGCACCTGCCGGTGATCTTGCTGGAGCGTCCCGCGCTGCCGGATGCCGAAACCGTGGAGACTGTCGAAGACGTGTTTGCTTGGCTCGATCACGCGCTGACCTCCGCCGAGGCGCGCGGCGTATAAACCAACGGTCTGTGCCCGTCGCGTTCAATTAGGCGCGTCTCCGGCGAGCCGATGATGACCAGCGTGGCCATGTCGGCCTTCGCGTCGCTGGCCGCATCGAGCGTCGTGATGGTCACGGCCTCATCTTCGCGTCCCACCGCTCGGCCAAAGATCACCGGTGTTGACGGGGCAAGGTGACAGGCGAGCCGTTTGAAGGCCTGGCCGAGTTGCCATGGCCGCGCCTTCGACACGGGATTGTAAAGCGCAATGACGAAGCCGCCTGATGCCGCAGCGTCGAGGCGCCGTTCAATCAAATCCCAGGGTTTCAGATTGTCTGAGAGCGAAATAGCGCAGAAATCATGGCCTAAGGGCGCGCCGGCCGCCGCCGCCACCGCCAGCATGGCCGTGATGCCGGGCACCACGACGATATCGAGTGCGCGCCATTCCGCTGGTCCGGCTTCGATCTCTCCGCACACCGCTGCCGCCATGGCGAACACGCCGGGGTCGCCGCCCGACACCATGGCCACGTGCGCGCCTCGCGCCGCGTGATTGAGCGCTGCTTCCGCCCGCGCGCCTTCGACACGATTACCCGAGGCATGGCGCGGCTGGCCGTCGCGCTGCGGCACGCGGTCCAAATAAGGCCCGTAGCCGTATAGCGCTTCCGCCGAGGCAAGCGCCTCGGTTGCTTCGGGGATGACAAAGCGATTGTCTCCGGGGCCGAGCCCGATGATGGTCAGGCGTCCGCTCACGGGTGCTGCTCCCAGCCCGGCACGAGCACGATGGCGAAATAGGGCGCGCAGCCGTCGAGCTTGTCGACCAGCTTCATCACCGAGGCATTGGCCATGGTGCCGCGCTCTACATAGATGGCGCGGTCGAGCCGCCCGGCGCGATCAAGCGCACGGCGCACCTTCGGCAAATGACGGCCAATCTTCATCACCACGGCGGCATTGGCGTCGGCAAGGCGGCGCTCCAGTTCGTACTCAGGCAGCGTGCCCGGGAGTACGGTGAACACGTCGTCGCCCTGGGTCATCGGCGTGCCAATGGCCGACCAGCAGCCCGACATGCCGGTGACGCCGGCCACCACCTCGGTGGGATAAGTCTGCGACAGCCGCACATGCAGATGCATGTATGAGCCGTAGAACAACGGATCGCCTTCCGACAGGATGGCGACATCGCGGCCCGCATCGAGGTGCTGCGCTACGGCCTTCGCCGAGGTGTCGTAGAAAGCGGTGATTACATCGCGATAGGCCACATCCTCTTTCGGGATCTCTGTGGTGACGGGATAGAGCAGAGGCAGTTCCTCGGCGCCGTTGAGCTGGCCGGCGACGATGGTCCGCGCATTGCTGGCGTTTCCCGCCTTAGCGAAATAGGCGATCACGTCCGCCGCTTTGATCGCGTCGACGGCTTTCAGCGTCAGCAATCCAGGATCGCCGGGGCCGACACCGACGCCAATGAGCCGTCCGGTCATAACCCCTCCTTGGCGAGTGCGTTGATGGCCGCCGCCGTCATGGCGCTGCCGCCCATACGGCCGCGCACGATGAGATAAGGCACGCTGTATGTGTTGGCCGCCAGCGCGTCCTTGGATTCCGCCGCGCCTACGAAGCCAACCGGAATGCCGATAATGGCGGCGGGCTTGGGCGCGCCTGCTTCCAGCATTTCCAATAGGTGGAACAGCGCGGTCGGCGCATTGCCGATGGCCACCAAGCTGCCTTCGAGCCGGTCGCGCCACAGCTCAAGCGCCGCAGCCGAGCGTGTGGTGCCGAGCTTCTCGGCGAGCGCCGGCACGCCTTCGTCGCGCAAGGTGCAGATCACATCGTTGTCGGCGGGCAACCGCGCGCGGGTGACGCCATGGGCCACCATCTGCGCGTCGCAAAAGATCGGCGCACCCCGCCGAAGCGCGTCCCGCGCCGCTTGCACGAAGGTGCGCGAAAACGCGATTGGCCCAGCGGCGTCCACTTGGCCACAGGCATGGATCATGCGCACGGCCACATCGGCCTGCTCCGGCGTAAATCCCGAAAGGTCGGCCTCGGCCCGGATAATGGCGAAGGAGCGCTCATAGATAGCTCCGCCGTCGCGGATATAGTCCGGCTTAAGCATTCACGGGCTCCCGCATTTTATTGATCTCGGCGAGCAGATCGCTCGCCTCGACGTGGCGCTCCGGCCGCGTGCGGGCCGTGCCGTTATGGACGATGCCATAGTCCTGCTCGGTGCCGACAATGGTGAGTGGCGCTGCCGTCGGATGCGCGCAGCCTTTGGTACAGCCCGACACATGCACGGCAATGCCAGCTTCTGACGCCGGCAGCGTAGCGGCGATATCGGCGGCCAGCGCACGTGCGGCGATGAGACCGGATGCGCAAGACGGTGTGCCGGGACAGGCGACAACGCGGCGCCGTGCGTCACGCGCATCCACGACGAAGCCGAGACCGTCCGCTGCCGTCGCCAGCACGAATCCAGTCATTTCGTCGATTGGGCCAAGCAGAAGCGTGCGGCCGGGCGCGCTTGCGACCCAGGTCGCGCCGTTTGCTGCCGCGATACGGGCCAGCCCCATCAGATCGTCTGCATGAGCCTGTCCAAATTCGAGCGCCACACCGATGGCGCAAGCCCCGCCTTTGAGCCTGTGCAGCCCAATCGCCTCGGCTGGCGATCGCGGCGCAACTCGGGTTGTCGGTGCAAGGCATGCTCTCGCGACTGCCTGAAAAGCATCAACCTTGACGTCGGATGCACGAGCGGCGGGACCGTGCGCGGCAATCGTCGCGAGGAGATTGGTTACGAGCTCCGAAGCGTCGTGGGATGCGACGACACCGAGTGCTGTTGCCGTGGCGGCGTCGCCCGCGAGTGACACAAGAAGCTTAGGGCCCTCGGCGGTCGAAACGGCGCATAGCCGAATGTCAGCGCGGAGCGCATCAAGATGGAGCCGCCCGCCGCCGTCGACGATCACTGACAGCTTCGGCGCAAGGATCAGCCCGCTGGCCGCAATTGCCTCGCGAAGATCGGCGGCAACAGCATGAGCGCCGAGCAGTGCCGATGGGTCGTCGTCGGGCAAAGGGCTGGCGATAACCGGAACGTCTCCGCAAATGTCGATATCGAGACCTTCGACCGTCGAGGCAAAGATCGGCGCCGATGTCGGGTTAAGTCCGCGCACCTGAAGACTGCCACGCGCGCTGATCTCCATTATGCCGTTGCCGTGCTTTCGCGCCGCCGCGCAAAGTTCAGCGAACGCAGCGATGTCCATGGGTCCTGCCGGAACGAGCCGTGCCAGGAGACCGTCACCCGTCTGCATCGGCGAGGAGAGGCGTGGACAAGCGCCGCGAACCACTGGCGTGTTCATTTGTGCGCTCATAGGACCGCCTCCGCTTCGCGAGGGGCAAACTCCGTTCCGAGATCATTGCGCCGTGGATGCCACAGTCCTTTTGCGCGCGCGCGCTCCAGCCGTTCGGCAATGGCGCGCGCCGCGTCGGGATTTTCGCGCAGCAAGAAGTCGCGCACAGTGTCATCGGCAAGGTAAGCCTCATGCACGAGATCGAACAGCGTGCTCGATACCGCGCCCGTGGTCTCGGCGAAGTCGACAAGCCGGTCGACGGTCTCGGCGAGCTCTGCCGCGCCGCGCGCGCCGTGACGCATCATGCCCTCGATAAATTTCGGGCTCGTGGCGCGTCCCCGCACGATGCGGGCGAGCGCTTGCGGAAGCGGTCGCGCGCGGGGCCGTTTGGGGTCGGTCACGTCGAGCATGACGAGATCGGGTGTTGCGCCAAGAGACGCGGCGGCGGCGGCAAAGCCGCCCACATGGGCCACGTCCTCCGCACCCTCGAGAATGTCGCGGCTCGGATCGTCGGAGCCATGCACGAGGAGGTCGGCGACGGCGACACGGTCGGCAAAGGTTTGGGGCGAAGCGGCGCCCTCACCTTCGGCGCCACCATAAGAATGCGACGTGGCTGCGAGATAGGCTGCGCCAAGCTCATTATCGTCAGCGTCGCGTCCCAATAAATCTTCGACGCCTGCGCCATAGGCGCCGGGCGCATTGCCGAAAATGCGCGCCAGGGGATCGCCGCTGTCGCTAGCGGCGCTGCCGTTGGCGGCACGGTGGGCCGCGGCAAGGGGGTTCTCCGTATCGTCTTCATCGCGGGCGGCGACCAGCCGGACTGCGGCATCAATCAGTGCGATTTGCGCCGGGAAGAGATCCCGGAACAGCCCGGAAATGCGCCAAGTCACATCCACGCGCGGGCGTCCCATGACGGCTGGCGGCAAGACTTCCATGCCGGTGACGCGCCCCGTGGCCGGGTCCCAAGTGGGGCGGCAGCCCATGAGGGCCAACCCTTGAGCGATTTCCTCGCCGCCGGTCCTGAGCGTGGCGCTGCCCCACAGATCGATCACCAGCGAACGCGGCATCTCGCCATGGGCCTGCATGTAGGAGCGCACGACTTCGTCGGCGCCGAGCTTGCCGAGTTCAGTGGCCGTCGGCGTCGGCAGCACACGCGGATCGGCGGTGAAGAGATTGCGTCCCGTGGGCAGCACATCGCGGCGCCCTCTGGCGGGTGCGCCGGCAGGTCCTGGGGGCACATGCTTGCCGTCCAGCGCGGTAATCAGCGCGTCGCGTTCCGCATCGGCGCTCGCCTGCCACAACGGATCGTCCATGCGCGATGGCCGCGCGTAGATATGCAGGCCTTCCTTGATGGCGAAGTCCTTCAGGTCGCATAGCCAGGAATCGATCTTGAGCAGGGCGCCGTCGGCGTCTTCGGCCACATCGACACCAGCCTCGCGCGCTAGCCCTGAGCCCTGCGCACTCTCAACGATCAGTCGCGCTAGTCGCTCGCGGCGCCGGCGATCGAGCCCGTCGGCGATAGCGTATTCGTCCACGAGGCGCTCAAGCTCTTGCGCAGGCCCTGACAGCTCTGTGTCGGTTAGCGGCGGCGGCAAATGACCGATGGTCACGGCGGCAAGCCGGCGCTTCGCCTGTGCGGCCTCGCCAGGATTGCTGACGATGAACGGATAGAGCACCGGCAGCGGACCGACCACGGCTTCCGGGAAGCAGGCCTGAGACAGCGCCACGGCCTTGCCTGGCAGCCATTCCAGCGTGCCATGGGCACCGAGATGCAGAATCGCATGCGCCTCGATCCCGTGTTGCAGCCACAGGCCGAATGCGAGCAGTGCATGGCGCGGCGGCAGCGTGGGGTCGTGATAATCGGCGCGGCGGTCGTGGGTGGAGCCACGGTCCGGCGGCAGCGCCACGGTGACACCGCCGAATGTCGCCGCGCGAAAACGGAAAGCGTCGTCACGGAAATCAGGATCGTCTTCGGGTGCGCCCCATGCTGCGTTGATTTCGTCGGCGATCTCGTCCGGGAGCTTGGCGAGCAGAGTTTCGTACTCCGCGAGCGACAGTGCAGGCTCGTTCGCGCCGCGCTCCAGCTGGTCGAGTAGCGCCGGTGAATCGGACGGCACGTCCTCGACGGCGTAATCCGCTTCATCGAGATCGCTCAGCAGCGCCAAGACGCTTGCCGGCACGTCGAGGCCGACCGCGTAGCCCGTGCGTCCCGGCGCGCCGGGATAGTCGGGCATCACCACGGCGACACGGCGCATCTCACGCGGCGTCTGCTGTAGGCGCGTGAGCGCGGCGATCCGGTCGGCGACGGCGTCGATACGGTCCGGCTCGGGCCGGCTGGTATAGGCGGTGAAGGCGAGCGCGTCGTCTTTCGGCGCTGCGTCCTTGAAGGCGAGCGCTCCGGCCAGAACGCGGCCATCGAGTTCGGGCAGCACGATATGCATGGCGAGGTCGGCTGGCCCGAGCCCGCGTGAATTTCCCAGCCAGGCATCGCGCCTTGTAGTGGCGATCACCGCTTGCAGCACCGGCGCATCGACGCCATCAAGCGGCGAGGTCTCGCCATCGCCGGCGGCAAAGGCCGTGGTGGTGACAATGACGGCAGGAGAAAGTTGCGCCAGCGCTTCGCGGACGAAAGTTGCCGCTTCTTTGTCCTTGAGGCTCGGCACGAAGAGCGGCGCCGGTGACAGGCCCCGCGCGGCCAGTGCCTCGCAGAGTCCATCAATGGGCGCGGTGTCGGCTGCGAGCAGTGCCGAGCGATAGAAAATCACCGGCACGATGGGAAGCCCCGTTGCGGTCTCGTCGCGCAATGCGTGGAGGGGGATAGCCCCCTTGCCTGGTCCATAGCCGGCCATGCGCGGCACTTTCCGTGGCTCGGGCGTTTCGATCTCAGCTCCGGCATGGCGGGCAAGCCGGCGCAGAAGGCCTTGTAGGTTCTGGCGTCCGCCTTCGCGGAAGTACCGCAGCAGTGTCTGCAATTCTTCGGTTGGCAGCGTCGACGCTCCGAAGAGACGCGCATCGTCGCGGTCTTCGCCCGGCAACACGGCCAGCGCGACGCCGTTCTCGCGCGCGATGGCAGAAAGCGTCTCGACGCCATAGCGCCACCAGTCGAGGCCGCCGAGCAGCCGCACCACGATGACTTTGGCGTGCCGCGCGACGGTATCGACCCAAAGGTCGGTCGACATGGGGTGACGCAGATCGCGTAGATGCCCCAGCCGCAGACTCGGCAGGTGGTCCTTCTCGGTCTCATAGGCCGCCGCGAGCCCAGCGAGATCGCTGTCGGCAAAAGACAACACCACGATGTCGCCCGGCGTTTGGCCGAGATCGATTGGCTCGGCGATATCGTCGAGCGTCGTGGAGCTTGTCTGCAGCAGATGCATCGCGTTATCCGGCGAGAGACTTGGCAGTTAGCGACTTGGTGACGGCGTCGCGGTCCAGACCCTTGAGGCCGATGACCACGACGCTGCCCTGACGGGCCTCGGTCGCCCCCCAAGGCCGATCATAGTAATGGCTGACGCGCGGCCCCACCGCCTGGATCAGCAGGCGCATGGGCTTATCCGTGACTGCCGCGAATCCCTTAACCCGCAACACATTATGGGTTCCGGCGAGGCCAGCGATGCGCTCGGCGATCATGTCCGGGTCGCCGATTTCGGCCAGCGGAACCACGAAACTATCGAAGTCGTCATGGTCGTGATCGAGCTCGTCGTCATGGTGTGTCTTGCGGTTCTCGATGTCGTTCTCGGTGCCGACGCCAAGCCCCAGAAGGGCCCCAAGATCCACCTTGCCCTCAGCTACGGTGACCATGCCGACCGTGCGTGGCAGCGCGCCAGTGACAGCGGCTGTAGCCTTCTCCAGGCCACCTGCATCGAGCAGATCGCGCTTGTTCAGCACCACCAGGTCGGCGCAAGCGATCTGATCCTCGAACACTTCTTCGATGGGATCATCATGATCGAGCGCGTCGTCCGCCGCGCGTTGTTGTGACAAAGCCTCAAGGTCGGCGGACACTTGTCCCTCGGCGAGCGCCGCGCCGTCCACCACCGCCACAACGCCGTCAACGGTGACGCGGCTCTTGATGGCCGGCCAATGGAAGGCCTGCACCAGAGGTTTCGGCAGCGCCAGGCCCGAAGTCTCGATGATGATGTGCTCAACCGGCGGCTCCATGGCGAGAATCTCGTCGAGCGCCGGCACGAACTCGTCGGCCACGGTGCAGCAGAGGCAGCCATTCGCTAGCTCGACGATGTTTTCCTCGGGGCACGACGCGTCGCCGCAGCCTTTAAGGATTTCGCCGTCGATGCCTACATCGCCAAACTCATTGACGATGACGGCCAGCCGCCGTCCGTTGGCGTTGGACAGCACGTGGCGAATCAGCGTCGTCTTGCCCGAACCCAGAAAGCCGGTGATGATGGTGCAGGGAACGCGGGCAAGTGAACTCATTGATTTTCCTCCGTGAAATCGAGCGGCGGCACGCGGGCGATCAGCCCGCGCTTCAAAATGTCGGGGCGGCCCCGCCAAGGCAGAACGCCATCCTCGGCGTGGGCGAGAAGCTTGGCGCCTTCGATCAGCGCTTCGGCGTCCCGGTTCGCTTCCAGTCCGCCAAAAATATAGGTCCAGGCGCCGTCCGAACGCACGGCGGCGCTTAAGGCCCGGCTGCAATTGGCGAGGCACTGGACTTGGCAGACAGTCACGCCGGTGCCGTCAGCCGCCTTGGTGGCGGCTTGCGCCAACGCGAGCCCGGGGCGCGGCGCGTCTTCGGGGTCGCCCGCCCGGCGGCAGGTGGTGCAAATATAGACGGTGGCCACGGTCAGCGCTGGCTGCGCGTCGTCGTTGGCCGTTTCGATTTCGGTGAGAGTCACCCCGTTAAAGCCGCTCCTCGGGCCATCCGCGATTGGGGTGCTGCAAGGCGGCGAACCGGGAATTCCGGCGCTGCCAAAGAACTAACCGTCACCAAGGCACCCCGCCCGGGCGAACGACCAGATCGACGGCAGGTCTCCTGGCTTGCGGGTCTTAGCCCATCACCGCCTTCCCGGGGTTTCCAGTGGCAATGTGGTTTGGGCTCACCGCTTACAGTTGCGGGGGCAGCCGCGGAATTGGACCAAAATCCGTACCGCGTTCCCTGTTCGCTCTCATCTTGAGAGACCGTCGATGGGGCTACTAAAGAGGCCGCCTGCCTCCTTTGTCAATGCGACCTGCTCGGGGGCCAAATCCAACCTAGCTCCAAGTCCGCTTGCGGCTGAGGGCAAGCTAGGTATAGTTCCCCCGTCGTTGGTTCCCGCATTCCGTGGGACTTATAAAGGGAACGCGGTGAGGATATTCATCCAAACCCGCGGCTGCCCCCGCAACTGTAAGCGGTGAGCCCCCTCCGCTGGCCACTGGAGTTGATCCTCTGGGAAGGCCGAGGGAAGGTGTCGACCCGCAAGCCAGGAGACCTGCCGGCGGCTCAACCTTGAACCGCGCCCTCGGGTGGAGGGCGCATGGGGGTCTAAATGAATACGTTCTCGATCAAACCTGAAGGCGCCGGCATCAACGCCGCCGCCGCGCTTACAACGTCACGCGCCGTGCCCATCTTTATGGCCGCGCTGCTCGGCGTCTTCATCGTTGGCGGAGTGGGCTTCTCCCACATCGAGGCGGTGCACAACGCTGCGCACGACTACCGTCATTCCATGGCCTTTCCTTGCCACTAAAGGAGAGCCAAAATCATGGATTACTTCCGTAACATCGTCATTGTTGCGGCCATCGCCGGCGCTATCGCTGGCCTTGGCATGACTGTCGCTCAGCAATTCGCGACGGTTCCTCTGATCCTGCAGGCCGAGGTGTTCGAGGAGCAAAGCTCCAAGGCGCCTGCCACAACACCCGAAATGGCGCATGAGCATGCCTCAGGCGCGGCCGCCCATAACCATGGCGAGGGCTGGGCGCCGTCCGACGGGATTGAGCGCACGGGCTTCACCTTGGCCGTCAATGTCATCACCGGCATTGGCTTCGCTCTGCTGCTGGTGGCCGCGAGCGAACTCTTTGGCGGGCTCGGCGGTTGGCACCAAGGCGTCTTTTGGGGCCTGGCAGGCTTCATCGCCTTCACGCTCGCACCGGGACTAGGGCTGCCACCCGAGCTTCCCGCCATGCCCGCGGCCGAACTCGGGCCGCGCCAGCTTTGGTGGGTGGGGACCGTGGTCTCGGCGGGTGTCGCTCTCGGCCTCTTGTTCCACAGCCGATCGCTGGTCTCGGTGCTCGCGGCAGTCGTGCTGCTGGTGGCGCCGCACATTATCGGTGCGCCGCAGCCGGTCAGCCATGAGAGCCCAATTCCCGAAGGTCTGCATCACAGCTTCGTCGTGGCGGCGGCTGTCACCACGTTCCTGTTCTGGGTTCTGCTCGGTGGGCTTGCGGGGTTCTTCCGCGAGCGCTTCATCCACGCGGCCTGAACCATGGCAGGACCTGCCACAACCGGGGGCGACGGCGTGATCTTCGTCCTCGGCGGCGCCCGTTCCGGCAAGAGCCATTACGCCGAAAGCCTCATCACTGCTTTGCCGCGGCCTTGGGTCTACATCGCCACGGCGGAGCTGCGTGATGACGAGATGGCGGCGCGGATTGCTGAACACAAGGCGAGGCGAGAGGGCGACTGGCAAACTATCGAAGCACCCCACGACCTGCCTGAAGCGTTGAGCGCCGCGCCCAACGACGCCACGGTCATGGTCGATTGCCTCACTCTATGGCTCTCGAACTTGATGCACATAAAGGCGCCTCTCGATGAGATGACGTTGAAGCTGGAGGAGGCCCTGGCAGCGCGTTATAGGCCGACAGTTCTTGTCTCTAATGAAGTGGGTTTGAGCATCGTGCCGGACAACGCCCTGGCACGGCGCTTCCGCGACGCTCAGGGTATTCTCAATCAGCGCATTGCGGCCTGCTCCCGCCAAGTCGTGTTCATGGTTGCGGGGCTGCCGCTCACGGTGAAGGAAACATCATGACCAAGGCGATCGACGAGAAAGACGCCGAGCGCCATCGCGCCAAGATGGCAAAGCGCAAATCCGTTCAAGACGAGGAAGTGGCTGGAAAGACCGTCGAGAAGGGCCTGCTCATCGTCCACACCGGCACGGGCAAGGGCAAGTCCACTGCGGCGTTCGGTCTGGCGCTGCGCATGCTCGGACGTGGCAAGCGCGTCGGCGTCGTACAATTTGTCAAAGGTGCATGGCACACGGCGGAGCGTGATGCCTTGGCGAAGTTCGGCGACCAAGTCGCCTGGTACTCCATGGGCGAGGGCTTCACCTGGGAGACCCAGGATCTCGCGCGCGATGTGGACGCGGCGGAAGCGGCCTGGGCCAAGGCGGTCGAGTTGATGGACGACGATAGCTTCGGCCTCGTCATTCTCGATGAGCTGAATATTGCGCTGCGTTACGACTATCTGCCGCTGGATCAGGTGATCGCAACGCTAAAGGCGCGCCGTCCCGGTCTCCATGTGGTCGCCACGGGACGCAACGCCAAGCCGGCGCTCATCGAAGTCGCCGACCTGGTCACCGACATGACGCTGGTGAAGCATCACTTCGCCGCCGGCGTGAAGGCGCAACCCGGCATCGAGTATTAATCCATGGCAGCCCGGGCGCTCATGTTCCAGGGCACTGGCTCCGATGTCGGCAAGTCGCTGATCGTGGCGGGACTGGCGCGCGCGCTTCATGCGCGTGGGCTGAAAGTGCTGCCGTTCAAGCCGCAGAACATGTCGAACAATGCCGCGGTCACGGAAGACGGTGGCGAGATCAGTAGAGCCCAAGCCTTGCAGGCCCGTGCCGCGCGGGTGCCCCCAAGCGTGCACATGAACCCGGTTCTGCTAAAGCCGCAAAGCGAAATCGGCGCGCAGATTGTGGTGCAGGGGCAGGTTCACTGCTCCGCAAAGGCTGCCGGCTTTCAGAGCCTCAAACCCGAACTGATGACCTTCGTGCAGGACAGCTTCGCGCGTCTGAAAGATAGGGCCGACCTTGTGCTGGTAGAAGGCGCGGGCAGCGCCTCGGAAGTGAATCTCCGCACTAACGACATCGCCAATATGGGCTTTGCCCGCGAGTGCGACGTGCCCGTCGTGCTCATCGGCGACATCGACCGGGGCGGGGTCATCGCGAGTCTTGTCGGCACCAAGGCTGTTATCGCGCCTGCAGATGCGGCGCTGATCGGCGGCTTCCTCGTCAACAAATTTCGCGGCGACCCGGCCCTCTTTGCCGACGGCATGGCACAGGTTGCCAATGCCACGGGCTGGCAGGCGCTTGGGCTTGTGCCCTATTTTGCAGAGGCTCGGCGGTTGCCCGCCGAGGACGCGCTTGCACTAAACGCCACCCGCCCGGCGAAGCAGGGCGCGGCACTCAAGATTGCGATGCCGATCCTGCCGCATATCGCCAATTTCGACGATCTCGACCCGCTTGAGGCGGAGCCTGCGGTTGATCTCGTTCGCGTGCGGCCCGGTGAGGCGCTCCCCGGTGACGCAGACCTGATTATTTTGCCGGGCTCCAAGGCGACCATTTCCGATCTCAAGGCCCTGCGCGAGGCAGGCTTCGACATCGACATCGTCGCCCATGTGCGCCGAGGCGGCGCGCTGCTTGGACTGTGCGGCGGCTACCAAATGCTTGGGCGTGCCATTCGTGACCCGGACGGCATCGAGGGAACGACCGGCACCGCGTTGGGTCTGGCATTGCTGGATGTGGAGACAGTTGTGTCGCCTGAGAAACGGCTTGAGCCGGTGCAAGGCACGAGCTTCGATGGCGCGCTGTTCTCAGGCTACGAGATGCATATGGGCACGACCGAGGGACCCGATCACGGACAGCCCTTTGCGCGGCTTGCCGACGGCTCGCCCGAGGGTGCCATGTCGTCCGACGGCCAGATCATTGGCACCTATGTGCACGGTCTCTTTGCTGATGACCGCCAACGCGCCGCGTGGCTAACGCGCTTTGCTGCAGCCCCGTCGCGGATTTCCTACGAGAGCTTGGTGGACGATATTCTCGACCGCCTCGCCGCCCATCTGGAAGCGCATGTGGATGTCGATGCCCTGCTCAATATATCGCGGTAAGCACCGCCAGCGCGAAGACCAGGGCAATGAGAAGTCCGTCGGCGCGGCCATAAAGAGCAAGCGCCGCTTGGACGTCCGCTGCGTTGGCCTCGCGGCGTCCATCGCCGAGCCATGCGCTTTGCGTCTCCGCGCCGTCATAGGCGTGCGGTCCGCCGAGCGACAGGCCGAGCGCACCCGCCATGGCCGCTTCGGGATAGCCGGCATTGGGAGAGACATGTTTTGCGGCATCGCGCGTCATCGCCTGCCAGGCATCGCCCGCCGAGGCGCCGCCACCCAGTGCGGCAGCGGCGACGATCAGAAAGCCGGACAGGCGCGAGCCGGGAAGGTTCACCACGTCATCAAGCTGCGCCGCCGACTTGCCGAATTCCTCGTGGCGGGCGTTGCGATGACCGATCATGCTGTCGGCGGTGTTGACGGCTTTGTAGAGCGCACCGCCGGTCAGACCGAGGAGCACGATCCAGAACACTGGCGCCACAACGCCGTCGGAAAAATTCTCCGACAGGCTTTCGATCGCGGCACGGGCGATGCCTGCCTCGTCGAGATCGGCCGTGTCGCGGCCTACGATATGGGCGACCGCTTTGCGCGCCTTGGGGAGGTCGCCGTCTTCGAGCGCCTCGCCGACATTGGCCACATGGGTATAGAGGCTGCGCTGGGCGATGAAGACGCTGCACACCACAGCAGCGATAATCATGCCGAAGGGCAGGAGAAGCAGCGCGGTCTCAAGCGTGAATGCTATGGAGCCGACAATGAGCAACAGCACAAACAGCGCGATGGCACCGCCTCGGCGGCGGGTCTCGGAGTCCGCGTCGTCACGGTTGAGGCGCATGTCGAGAAAAGAGATGAGACGGCCCATCCAGGCGACGGGATGGCCTATCCTCTTAGCGATCCAATCCGGGTAGCCAGCAACGAGCTCGAACAACAATGCCAGAAGCGCTAGCGGTGCGGCCATGATCCCTCCCAATGCGTTCGCGCCGCTCGTGCATGGCGGAGATCTCGATGCAGCCCGAAAGCTGTTCCCCAGCGCGCCAGAATCATTCGTCGATCTGTCTACGGGGATCAATCCCCATCCCTACCCTATCCCGCCGCTTGATCCGCAAGTTTTTGCGCGTTTGCCGGAGCCGGCTGCGCTTAATCATTTGGCGGACCGTGCCGCGGCTGCCTATGGCGCGCCCTCAGGCGAGAATGTCGTGCCTGCCTCTGGAGGGCAGATATTGGTGACATTGACTGCGGGCCTGGTGCCTCCGGGACGCGCCACCATCCTGGGCCCGACCTATGCCGAGCATGCGCGCGCCGCGTTGCTTGCCGGGCATCAGGTGGAGACAGTCTGCACGCTTGAACCTCTCAGCGAGGCCGATCTCGCCATCGTGGTCAATCCGAACAATCCAGATGGCACGGTGTTCTGTGCCGCGGAGCTGTTCGCCGTTGCCGAACGCCTGACCGCTCGCGACGGTCTGCTAATCGTCGATGAGGCGTTCATGGATGTGAGCTCAGGCGCGGAAAGTCTGATCAGTTTTGTGGAGCGCGGAAATGTTGTCGTGCTGCGGTCCTTCGGCAAGTTTTTTGGGCTGGCTGGATTGCGGCTTAGTTTTGCACTGGCCTCTCGCGGTCTCGTTGCGCGGCTGAGCGCAGCGCTCGGGCCGTGGCCTGTCTCCGGTTCCGCGCTCACCATCGGTACGGCCGCATTGAGCGATCAGGATTGGATTGCGGAAACGCGTCTCTCGCTAGCGATGTCGGCGCAGCGTCTCGATGGTTTGCTTGATGGCGCAGGTCTGGAGAGGCTTGGCGGTACATCTTTGTTTAGTCTGGTCCGCGTGCCTGACGCGCCGCAACTCTTCGACCGGCTAGGCCGCGCCGGCATCTTCGTGCGTCGCTTCGCGGACGAACCGGAATGGCTGCGCTTCAGCCTGCCTGGTGCGGAGCCGGAATGGCAGCGCCTCGAGGTCGCGCTTCGCAGCTAGCGGCTAGTTCGCCCAGCGGCGATTGTAATGCTCGGCCAATTCGAGATTGCCTTGCGCGTCTTCCGGTAAGAGCTTGGCGATCACGCCCATAGCCAGCTCCACGGAGAGTTCGCTTGCACCGCATTCTTTGAGCTGGTCACGTAGCCAGACATAGACCTCCTCGTCACCCGCCTTAAGACCGAAGGCGATCTCTTCAAGCATTTCCATTGGTGATTCTGCTGCCATCGTGCCCCCCAAATCGAGCCATGCCTTTTCGGCTCATGACTCTGGTCACGTCCTGTCACGCTCTGCGATCATACGCGCCCTGCGCAGAGGCGACGTGACCTACGGGCAACAATCCAACCCTTTTTTAGTGATGGGTGCTGGATCCCACGAAGGGGGTCGGCTTGATCGAGGCGGTGGTCTGGGGATCCGCCTCGATAGCGGCGAAGAGCCCTCGCCTAGGGCGCGGCTGGCAGAAATGGCGCCCGCCCTTCGTGACGTTGCTCACCAGCAAGTCCATGTGGAAGTGGTTGGCGTGATGGCGGTCGGCGCCTGGGCCGAGCACGGTGTAAAACTCGTTGCAGGCCCCGGCGAATGCCTCCCTCAGGAAGGCCTGTTCCCGCGCGGTGCCCCGACTCCAGCCGTTGAGCACGGTGATCACGTGCCCGTCTGAGAGCCGGAAGGAGGCAACATCGAGCGCGTTGCCGAAGGAGTGTTCCGACAATGGTCCACGGCGGCGGCCATTGCGGCCGCGGCAGCTATAGGAGGACATCTGCTTTATCTCAACGACCTGCTGCCGGAACTGGCGATAGGCTGCCTTCTGCACGGAGTTGTTGATCCAGCGGTCGAGGCTCGCCGTGAGCGGGCAACCAAGGGTCGCCGTGGGCGTGATTTTCACTCGGCCACCTTGGGCGGCGGAGACTTTGAGCGGCGTTTGAAGCCCACAGGCGCTAGGGCCATTAATGGGAGAAATAGAGTGAACATAAGACGATGCGCGGACGCGGCCTTCTACAAGGCATGCGGCCTCGGTCTTGCCGCGCCAAGCTGCGCGGCTTTCCGAAGGAGCGCCACCCCCACCACAGCCCTCAAGTAGGACGGCGGCCGCCAGCAAAGCGGCCAGATACGCAATACGTGCCCCCATGGATGGCACAATGGGACCAAGGGCATGAACAAACTTTCAATGACGCAGGAGTTAGACAGATAAAAAGGGGGTATACGGACAAAAAAGAGGGGCCGCCCCTCTGAGGCAGCCCCTCCATTGTCGGCCGCGATCGCGAAGGACCGCTTTTTAAGCGTCGAAAGACACCCTAGACCTCACCGAAGGTGAGCATCCAGGTTGCTTCGGCCTGCGACCGCGGGCAAAGACAATGAGACACTGGATCACCTCCTTTCGATTATTGATGGGATGGCCTGAGTATAGGGTGCTGAGCATAAAAAGCGAACAGCTTCACATCCGCGAAGCTCACACCAGCAACAGCCAGGTGCCCATGCCGATCAGGGCCAGCGTCCAAGCCAGATCGAGATTGATCCAGCGCCGCCGCAAGAGTTCAGAGCCCGCCGACTGATAGACGGTGAGCGCAATGATGCCGGTGACGACGAGCATCGCCAGGCTGTGTACCAGAACAGCCAGGGATGCGAGAGCGAAGGAGCCGGTCGCCGGTATATGTTGGGCGTGGGCGCCGGCATCGCCCCCATGATGCGCGTGCTCTAGCGGCATCAGCACGGGGATCAGCATCATGCCGGCGCCATGAGCCGTCGCCATGAGAAACGACCAGAGCCCAAGGCCGAACATGCCGGTGGTGACGCCAATATGGAAATGATGCTGGTGACCGCGAAGCCAGTGATAGACGCCCCAGGCGATCAGGAGCACGCCCGACAGCTTGCGGAACGTCCCCTCGTCGATGGCGAGGCCAAGGCCAATAACGGCGAACACCACGACGCCGATGGCGAGCGCATGGCCGATGGCGATGGGGATCAGCGCGATGAGCACCACGCGGCGGCTATGGCGGTAGAGCCCTAGAGCGGCGGCAAAGAACCAGCCCATGGCCGGGTTGAGGCCGTGGAAGGCGCCGAGCGCGATCAGGATGAGCCAGGGCGAATAGTCGGACATGCAGTGGGCACCGTCAGAAACTGAGATATGTCACGAATGAAGGTGAGGCGGGGCCAAGCGTCCTTGATCGAACGCAAAATGACTTGTGGCAACCGGCCTCAGTCAATGCGAAGGGCCTTTCGCGCCTTGGCGGTGATAGATTGCCGGGTGGTGAAGAACCCTTCCCATGGGTCCGATTTCAGCCGCTTAAGCCGTGTCGGCAGTGTTTTCACCGTGTAGGGCGCGCCGCTCTTTAAGCGCTTTAGCTCGTCCCAGCGCAGAGGCGTCGCCACCGGCGCATCTGGCTTTGCGCGCGTCGAGTAATTGCAGATGGACGAACCACCGCGCTGATTGCGCAAATAGTCGACGAAGATTTTGCCGCCGCGTGTGCGCTTCAACGGGTTGGCCGTGTAGCGCTCTGGCCGCGCGGTGACGAGAGCATCGGCTACCGCCTTGGTGAAGGTTTTGACTTGGACCCAACCGGCTTTCGGAGTGAGCGGCGCCACGATGTGCAGCCCCTTGCCGCCCGTCGCCTTGAGGAAACTCGTCAGCCCGAGATCGGCGAGAAAGTTGCGCACCTCCAGTGCCGCTGATTTGACTATGGCCATGTCGAGCCCCTCGTCGGGATCGAGGTCGAACACGAGCCGGTCGGGCTTGGCGATGTTCTTGAGCGTCACGCTCCAGTCGTGGATTTCCAGCACGCCGATTTGTACCAGCCCAAACAACCCATCCTCGTCGTCGATATAGAGATATTTCTTCTTGGTCTCGCCGCCGGCGATATGGATTTCCTTGATCGCCTTGCTCATGCCCCGCATGGCGTGGCGCTGGAAGAAGCAATCTTGCGCGCAGCCTTCGGGACAGCGCACCAGGCTGATGGGCCGGTTGACGATGTAAGGCAGCATGGGTCTCGCTACCTCCTCGTAGTACCGGGCGAGGTCGAGTTTGGTGACGCTAATATCCGGAAAGAGCAGTTTTTCGGGACTGGTCAAGGTGATCCCGCCAAAGGTCATGTCGCTCGTTTTTGAGGCCTTTGGTTTGTCAGTCTTGGCCATTCCGGCGTCCTGTTCGCCGTACTCCTCGCGGATCACGTCCCGTGCCGGCTTATCCTGGCGCAAGCCTTGAAAGCTCGGGTGCCTGAGCCGCCCGTCCTGCGTCCACTCCGTGAAGTTCACCGCGCAGACCAATTTAGGCGTGAGCCACACGGCGCTCTTATCCAGCGCCGCCGGCACGTCCTCAAACGGTGACGAGGCGCGGGTCAGCGGCTTGAACTTCTTGGCGAGGCCCGAGAGATCAGCGGCATTGAACCCAGTGCCCACCTTGCCGGAATAGATCAGCCTGCCGTTGTCGTATACGCCGAGCAGCAGTGACGAGAACGGCTTGCCGCGCACGTCCGACTTGGCATAGCCACCGATAACGAACTCCTGCACTTTCGTGCATTTGATCTTGAGCCAGCTCTTGGCGCGGCCCGAGTGGTAGGGCGCGTCGGCGCGCTTCGACACGATACCTTCGAGTTTAGCCTCGGCGGCATTGTCGAAGAACGCAGGACCATCGCCCACCACATGGTCCGCGTAGATGAGAAGGTCGGAGACGCCCTTGGCGCACATGAGTGCGTGGAGGCGCATCTTACGTTCTGTGAGCGGCTCCTTGCACAGATCCCTGCCCTCGAGAAACAGCAGATCGAACGCGAAGTAGCGGATGGCGGGATCAGGCGTATCGATATGGCTTTGCAGCGACTTGAAGTCGGTGACGCCTGACGGCAACACGAAGGCAATTTCACCGTCGATGAGCGCGCTATCACAGGGCAGCGTTTCTATTGCCCTGGCGATGGCCGGGAAACGCACCGTCCAGTCGAGCCCGCTGCGGCTGAACAGCGTGACCACATCGCCCACTTTGCGCGCGAGGATGCGGTAACCGTCATATTTCAGCTCATGCAGCCAGTCCGTGCCTTGCGGTACCTCGTCGGCGAGCTTGGCAAGCTGGGGCTCGACGAAGGGCGGTGCCACAATCCGGCGTCGCTTATTGTCCGAGGTCATTCGGGCGCTAGAGTCTTTTTTTGAGCCTTGTTCGAAGACCACACGGGCACGTCGCCCTTCTCGATCTCGTCCATGGTTCGGCCGCTTCGAACGCTGGTGTCGTAATCTTCAGTCGGCTCATCGCCATCGCCAGCATGCTCGTCACGCTTCTTGATGAGCAGCCAGTTCTCGCGCGTGCCGCCGCTGCGGTCCTTTTTCATGCGGACCAGAACCCAGTCGCCCTTCAGCCGCTGGCCATGCAGTCTGAATTTGAGATCGCCTTTGGCCAATCCCTCGTCCACGTCACCAATAGGCTCCCAGCTGCCCTCGTCCCAGAGCATCACTGGGCCACCCCCATATTCGCCTTTGGGGATGACGCCTTCGAAACCGCCATAGTCTAACGGGTGGTCTTCGGTCCTGACCGCAAGCCGTTTCTGGCTCGGGTCAAGGCTCGGGCCTTTGGTAACAGCCCAGCTTTTTAGCACGCCGTCATGCTCGAGCCTGAAGTCGAAATGGGTCCGTCGTGCCGCGTGCTTTTGTATGACGAAGCTGTCGCCCTTTTTCCGCGCGCGCGTAGCCCCAGGCTCGGGCGTGTTGCCGAAGTCTCGCTTGGCCTTGTAGTCCGCAAGCAGGTCCTCGTCTTTCGCGCGGGCCATGGCTTAAGCCGACTTTTTCTTCGCGCGCGATGTCCTCTTGCCGCTCGCGACGCTCTTCTTCAGGGCGTCCATGATGTTGATGATCTTGGCGCCCCCCGGCTCCCCAGTGACGATCTCCGGCGCGCGGTTTTCGAGCTTGGCTTGGATCAATTCCGAAACCGCTTCGACATATTCGTCCTTGAATAGTGCGGGCTCGAACTTGCCGGTCTTGCGCTCGATGAGTTCTTTGGCAAGATCGAGCGCTTCTTTGTCGACCCTGACGTCAGGGAGATCGTCGAACAACACGTCAGCCGAACGGATCTCGCTGGCATGGCGCAATACTTCCAGCAGTAGGCCGTTCTCGAAGGGCTTGATGGCGACGATGTTGCCATGACCGCGCAAGATGAATTGGCCGATGCCAATCTTCTTGGTTGCCTTCAGCGCCTTCTGGATGATGACGTAGCTCTCAACGGCCATGTCGCCGTCGGGCATGAGGTAATAGGGCGCCTGGAAATAGCGCGCGTCGATCGCGTCATCGTCGACGAAGCGGATCAGCTCGATGGACTGCTTCGACTCGAGCTTGAGCTCGTCGATCTCTTCAGGGGAGATCAGGACATATTTGCCCTTCTCGTATTCGTACCCCTTGGTGATGTCCTCGGCTTCGACAGGGCCGACGCCAGGCGCGACCTTCTGATAGCGGATGCGCTCACCGGAAGGCTTATGGATCTGATGAAATTCGATACGCCGCTCGGAATTGGCGGCGGGGTAGAGCCTGACCGGGACGTTGACCAGCGAGAGCCGCAAATAGCCGGTCCAGAAAGCGCGGGGTGCCATGCGCCGTACTCCTTCGGAACGCGTCAAACGGCGCCCGCCGCCCCCGTGTTTCTTGCAAAATCTTAAGGGTTTTGGGCTCAGCCCTCTATCCTATAGCCATTTTCCTTAAGCATATGTTTGAGGGCTTCTGGAAACGCAACCTTGGTCGTCTTTCCGGGGCAATTCCCTGTCTTGTCGCGGGCCTTGCTGCAGATCTCTAGGCCCCAATCGGCCTTACGGTCGTAGTGCTTCAACATGAGATCCCAGGCCTGCTTGCCCTCGCCGAGCCTGGTCTTCTGGGCCACGTAGCCGGCGAGGAACCCGTTCACTTCTTCCTCGGGCACGCCGACGATCATGCTCTTGAGCCACGCCGCGTGCGCTGGCTTGAAACGGGCATCGGTGCTCACGTCTTTGAGCTTGCCGTCCGTGAGCGCCAGCACCTGGAGCGGCGCTTCGGAGCAGGCATAGCAGGCGAACGCATAAAGGAAGGCGTTGTCGCGGGTCTCGAATTCGTACACTCCGTTCCCGTCGAGATCGACCGCGAGCAGGGGGCCGCCGTCGAACTCGCCCACATCGATCGTCTTCCAATCGGAGCCATCAGCATTGCTGGTGATGATGTACGTCACCGAGCAGCAATGAGCGCCGCCGCTAAAGAACGACACGACGATTTCAGGGTAGGGATTGTTCGGGTCGAGCTCGGCGATCTGTATGCTGACCGGAGGATCGGAGGAGCCGTTGCTGTCGCCTTTCAGTGTGGCGACGATACGCGGACCGGCGGGTGACGCTTCTACTCCGTCCGCCATGTCCGCGTCATCGTCCGCCGGCAAGGTTACGGGTGCAGGCCCGTCGAGATAGACGGTCACAACTGGCGCGTGGGGAACGGTTTCGCCAAGGCCCATTTCATCGGGAAGCATTGCCTCCTCAGGGATGTCCTGAAGCGTTGACTTTCCGGCTGGCTTCTTTGCACCCGCCTCCTCGACATAGGTCAAGGTGACGCGCAACTTCCCAAGCGAAATTTCCTCATCGAGCGGCGCTAGGCCTTCCTCGCCGCCGCCGACCACGATTTTTGGCGAGGAGTCCACCAAGCCTGTCTCAGGGGCTTCGAGATATCTGCTGTCGGCCTGCCGGATGGCGTCGCCGAGGCTCGGACCGGCCGCGTGGGCGGCGGTCGTGATGCAGAGGCCGAGGGTGGTGAGAAGAGAGAGACGCAAACAACGAACTGGAAACATAGGCAGCTTTCTGTATACGAAAAACATAGGGCTGACATAGGCCTGACGCACCCTAGACCGCCGCCTCGCCTGTCCCCATAACCCATTGAGGGGGTAACGGTTCCCAGCGCGAAGAGCAGCACAAGCTTGCGTGATCGTGTGCTAGAGGTGATTGCCATGCCGCCCCTGCCGACCTGGGCGCATAGGGCACTTAGAAAGTGGCATTGAATGGACAAGAAAGCGTCTGAGGAGAGACCGGAGCCGCTCGCTCCCGCCGCCGTCATAACCGGGGCGACCCGTGGCATTGGCCGGGCGCTCGCGAACGAGTTCGGCAAGGGCGGTCACACGCTTCTTCTGGTCGCGCGCGACGAGTCAGGGCTGGCCAAGACTGCGAGTGAGATTACTGCCGAGTATGGCGTCAGGGTGCAGTACGTCGCTTGCGATCTCTCTGTTGCCGAGGGTTGCGACCGCGTGGAAGATGCGCTGCGCGATTACGGTCTCTATGCCGAGTCGCTGGTAAACAATGCCGCGATCATGATGGCGGGCTTTTTTCAGGATCAAGGGCGGGAAGACCTGCTTCGGATCATTGATCTCAATGTTCGTGCCGTGGTCGATCTAACGCGCCGCTTCTTGCCGGATATGCTGACGCGGGACAGCGGCGGCGTGCTCAACGTCGCATCGGTCGAGGGCTTCATGCCAGTGCCGTATCAGGCGACCTACGCGGCCACGAAGGCTTGCATGATTTCTCTCAGCCGCGCGTTGGCTTACGAGGTGATGGGCACGAATGTGCGCGTCTGCGCGGTTACGCCTGGTCCTATCGAGACCGAGATGCATGCCAGTGCCGGGGCCGAGAACTCGTATTACGTTCAATATTACCCGGTGATGACGCCTGAGAAGATAGCAGAGGCCGCCTATAAGCGCTTCATACGTGGGAATTGGGTCATCACGGAAGGCTGGGTGAATCGGATCACCGCATTTGGCGTGCGCTTCTTGCCGGGCATCATGCACATCCCCGCCGCCGGCTGGTTCTTCCGCGTGCGGGATGCGGAAGGCAACCCACAAATGCCAAAGCCGCTACGTAAGCCCAAGCTGTGAGCCTAGACGGCAACCATTTCAACGATGAGGAATCTTCTGGTTGAGTGAAGAGCGCCACCAGCGGGGCGTTTGCAAACCAACCACGCGTCACCTCTTCTCATGTGTCCCCAAAATCATAGGAAGGAACAGCAAGAAGAACAGGTAGGCGATGAACCCTAACATGCAGATCATCACCCACCAGGGAGTGACGAGTGAGGCTGCAACAGCTTGAGCTTCGGTGGTCTTGTCAGGATCAACGAAGGGGCGCATGGCCCGAATTGTCGTCCGTGTACCAAGGTACTCACCCGCCAAACCGAGCAGCGTGAGGAGCGCTGCCCAATAGAGCGGAAGGGCAATCTTTCGGAATGTTTCGTGCTGCCCATATGAGAGGATCGTCAGTCCGCCAAGCACTGCAACGACTACGATGCCGATTGCAAGTTCCATGTCGTCTACTCCCTGTCATGCGTTGTCGCCGCGCAATCGTAGCGTCTCCCAGAACAACGGCAGCTTAGCAACGTTCACGGCAATGCGCCGAGCTTCATCGAAGGTCAGCACCTTCGCAGTGTCGGCTGCGGCCTTCAGCAGGCCAAGCGGCTGGAAGGACTAACCTAGATGCCCTTGAACGCCACGCCCACAGTCATCGCCAGCCATGCCACGATGGCAATCCAGAACGCAGCGTGGAATGAGCCCTCGATCACACCGATCATGCTGACAAAGTAAATCACGAGCGCCCACACTCCGAAGACAACCGAGATATAAAATATGGGTTTTGTTGGGGGTGTTAGCCGCATAGTTCCCTCCGGCATGAATTGTTCTCGGCACCGAGCCTATCACCCTCACATCATGCGCCTAGGTTGCAGTGGACCGCTGACGGGCGTTCCTTTGCTGGGTCCGCTGATACCCGGGACGCGGCTTTCGCCACGGTGCGGTCGTCTCTGTGGATTGGTTTCTCGGCTATACGAGCTCGCGGCTCGACGTGATGTGCATAGTTTGTGCTGATGAACTCGGCGCGCCCGCAGGTTCCACCCTGAGAGCATTGCTATCGAAAGCGGAAAAATGGACGTCGCTGCCGAGACCGAACCCGTCCCTGTCTTGGCGGCTTGCTCGGAACCGTGACACCAGGAGGATCAGGCCCTCTAACAACTACCTTCGTCGTCGTCATGCCGTTCGCGTGGACTAGGTCATACAGCGTGGCGGCGTTTGGAAGCGAGAGGCGCACGCAACCGTGAGACACTGTGGTGCCAAGACCGGGGTGGTTTGAGCCGTGTATGGCGTGCCCTCTTTTTGTGAAGAAGATCGAGTGGGGCATGCCAGCGTTGTCCCATTCCTTTGAATAATGCATCACCTCCATGCGGAAAGCAGTGTAGGAGCCGATTGGGGTTGAGTAGTCCGTGGCTCCAGTCGATACCCGCCACCGGTAACGCACCTGACCATCGACCGACACAGTCATAGTCTGGGTCGGCTTGTCGATTTGGATGAGGATGTTGGCGAGCGCTGCGTTGCTCGTGACGCAAACGAGGATGACGGCAAGCAACTGCACATTAAAAAACCGGAGGGATGCCATCCTTCCTCCATTCTCCCTCAAAAAGAGGGGTAAACCATTGTGCTTTAGCGTAGCTCGTAGGTGATCAAATCAAAAGACCATTATATCACCAATGTTCCAAAGCCGCTTCGTCGCGTGCTGAGCGCCGTCTATTCTCCAGGCGCATCTAACAGTCGTTGCCCGTCTTGATATGGCTCATGTTCGCGGAGCGCATTCTGAGGCCATGCTGATGCACTCGCGCGGGCCGCGATGCGATGGGTCGCGTTCCGTCGAAAGGAGTTAGCGATGAAAAAATCTTTGGCAGTTGTTGTGTGTGCTGTCGCCCTTGCCTTCGTAATGTTCGCGCCCTCTAAGGCGTCAGCCGGAGGTGTCAGCATCTATATTGGAGGAGGGGGCTACTACGGCGGCTACCGCTACTACCGGTATCCTCGCTACGCCTATGGCTACCGCTACCCTCGCTACGGCTACCGCTCACGTTACCGCTACCGTTACCCACGCTACGGCAACCCACGAGCGCGCAGCTATGTGCGTCGCGGTGTGCGTCGCCGTTGGTGACGTTGCACCTGTGAGGCTGATGCCAAAAGCAGCGCGGCGGCAATTCTGCCCGGCGCAGCGGCGCATCGCTCATGACGCGGTCGCTGCTATCGATGCGAGGATGCCATCCGACAAGCCGAGACCCGGGCTCGCACACGGCCAGCGCCGTCGAGTTTTCTCGCCGAGAGTGTCGCGGCTCCTCTCCAATTCTGCACGTCTCGACGCAGTGTGAGGGCAACCTCAAGCCGTTCATCCACTGCCGGATCGAGAGTGCTTGCTGACTGTGTGCTAACTGCGCGCAAAGAGGAACAGGCCGCCCGAGGTGGACGGCCTGTATCTCATTGGCTTTGTTTGTGTTTTTGGTGGAGCCGGACGGGATCGAACCGACGACCTCAGCAGTGCGATTGCTGCGCTCTCCCAACTGAGCTACGGCCCCAGATAGCGCGCATATAGGGAGCGGCCTCCGCGCCTGTCAAGCGAGGGCGGGTGGCCTCACCGGCCGTCGAGGCAAGAAGATGAGTTTTGTAGCTCAGGAAGGGTTGCCCTCCCTGCCGCCTCTCCGCTACATGGTCGCCAGGCCGTGCCGGGAGGGGTCTTTTCATGGTGCCTTTGATCGGATTTATCGTCTACGTCATCCAGCTCTATATCTGGGTGATCATTGCGAGCGCGATTTTGAGCTGGTTGATCGCCTTCAACGTGGTGAACACGTCGAATCGCTTCGTCTACTCCGTCGCCGACATGCTCTACCGGGTCACGGAGCCTGCTTTACGGCCAATTCGCAGCATCTTGCCCGATCTCGGCGGCATCGATATTTCGCCCGTGATCCTGATCCTGTTCCTGCTTTTCATCATCAACGTGGTGCTGCTCGGTTGGCTCCTACCAGCGTTCATTTAGCCTAGCCGGTGGGCGAAACGGGCCCAAGCCTCAATATTCGCCAGACCGCCACGGGCGTCGTTGTGCCTGTGCGTCTAACGCCGAAATCCGCGCGCGATGACATCGTTGGCGTCGCTGAGTGTGACGGTGATGCCGTACTCAAAGCCCGGGTGCGTGCGCTGCCTGAGGATGGCCGCGCTAACGCGGCGCTTCAAAAACTCATGGCCAAATGGCTCAGCGTACCGCGATCGTCGGTGCAAGTGATCCAAGGCGGCAAGTCACGCCTGAAACAAATCGCCATTGATGGCGATGTTCGGGCGCTTGCTAGTCGGATCGCTGAACGCCTCGCCGCACTTTAAGTCTTGCCGTGCTCTAGACCTCGGCG
This sequence comes from Methyloceanibacter sp., assembly GCA_018067145.1. GTDB lineage: Bacteria > Pseudomonadota > Alphaproteobacteria > Rhizobiales > Methyloligellaceae > Methyloceanibacter. The sequence continues at coordinate 26,182 of JAGPVD010000172.1, read as the reverse complement.
CTGGCGATCTCTTCCGCAATCTTCTGTGCGGCAGCGCGCGGATCGTCGGCCCGGGTGATGGGACGTCCCACCACAAGATAGTCCGCGCCAGCTTCGACCGCGATGGTTGGCGTGACGGCGCGGGTCTGGTCCTGTGTGTCCGTCCCTTGCTGACGAATGCCCGGCGTGACTATCAGAAAGTTGCGAAGCCGCTCATGCAGGGCGGCGGCTTCTTTTCCCGAGGCGACGATGCCATCGAGGCCGGCGCGTTGCGCCAATCGCGCACGTTCTTGCACGAGCGCGAGCGGGGGCATGTCGATGCCCTGTTCCGAGAGATCGGCGCGATCAAGATTAGTCAGCACCGTGACGCCGAGAAGTTTTAGCGCGCTGTCGCCACGGCCACGCACGGCGGCATCCAGTGTCTTGGTGTCGGTCGCATGTACGGTAAGGAAATGCGCGCCGGTCTTGGCGATCGCCGCCGTGGCCCGCTCCACCGTCGCTTCGATGTCGAGCAGCTTGGCGTCGATGAATACGCGCTTGCCCTCCGCTACCAATTCCTTGGCGAGATCTTGTCCGCCTTCGAATAGCAACTCGAGTCCGATTTTGTAGACGCCAACGCTGTCGCCAAGCTTAGCGATCAGCGCGCGCGCTTCGTCGGGATCGGGCACGTCGAGGGCGACAATGATGCGGTCTTTCGGTGTCATGATGCGTTGAACCTCTTTGCGGCGACGGCCAGCGCCTCAATGACGCTAGCGAAAAGTTTCTGCTGTGCCTCGTCCTTGAGGCTGCCGTCTTCTTCAAATGCGTTCGTGGCGCGCGGTAACGCCATCTGCTGTGGAATGACGGTAGCGCCGAGACCTACTGCAAGAATCTGCCGTAACGCAAGTAGGCTGCGCATGGCGCCGTAATAACCTGGCGATGCGCCAGAAATTGCGAAGGGCCGCGTCTTGAACACCTCGCTGCCGCGAAGTCCATGTCCGCGCACCCGCGAGACCCAATCCAGCGTATTCTTCAGCAGTGCGGGAATGGATGCGTTGTATTCCGGCGTGGCAATGAACACGCCATCATATTCGGCAAGCAGGGCCGCGAAGGCTAGCGCCCGCTCCGGCGGGCCCTTCGCTGCCTCAAGGTCGCCGTGATAGATCGGCATGTGATAGTCGGCGAGATCGGCGAACACCGCTTCGATGCCATTGGCTTCGGCGATGTGGCGGCCAAGCCGCGCCAGCTTCTTGTTGAGCGCGTCGTCCCGGGCGCTGCCAGCGAAAAACAATAACCTCATCTAATTCTCTCCTACGCGCTCCGCTCGTCGTCATCGTTGTCGGCGCTCTCGTCAATGCCAAACATGTGGCGGAGCGGCACGGTCGAGGCGGCCGCGAGCGGTGTGGCTAGCGCTAGGCCAATAAGTCCAAAGACGGCACCGAACACGAGCTGATTCAAGATCACCACTGCCGGCGGCAAGGAAACGGCCCGCGATTGGATGAGCGGTGTCAGGATGTAGCTCTCCAGGAACTGGATGCAACAATAGAGCGCGAGAACCCAGAGCGCGAGGTCGATGCTTTGACCTCCGGCCACCAGTATCATGGGGATCGCACCGATTATCGGGCCAAGATAAGGAAGGAAGCCGGCAAAGCCCGCGAACAGCGCCAGCACGAAGGCGATCGGCACGCCGAGGAAGAACAGGCCAACGTAAGTGAACCCGCCGATCAATGACATTGAGATGCCTTGTCCAATCAGCCAGCGCCGGAGCAGGTCGCCGGTCTCGTACATCATCTGAAGCGCCTCATCCCGGCGCTCGGGCGGCACCAGGCGCACGGCAAACTGAATATAGGTGTGCGGGTCCGCGGCGAAGTAGACGCCGAAAAACATCACGATCAGCCCGGCGCTGAACAAGCCGAATACCGATAGCGCCACCGATGTCGCGCCGGTGGCGATGCCCCATGGGCTCATGAATTTGCCGAGTAGCTCGAACAGGTCGACATTCTCGAACAACGAGGTTCCTTCGGCGAAGCTCGCAAGCTCTTTCGTGAGCGTTGAGGCGCCCGCGGCGATGCGCTGGGCAAGTTGCGCGATCTGCTGCGTGAGTGTCGGCCCCGCTGTCCAGGCCAAGAGCACGAGGCAAGCGCCAGCGATACGGCAAGGATCGCCAACATCACCAGGCGCGGGATGCTAGTCAGCTCGGATAACGCGCGGCTCGCGCCATAGAGCACGATGGCGAGCAGGGCCCCGGCAAAGGTAAGCAGGATCGCCGTGCGCGAGTACCACATGGCAAACGCCATCGCGATGACGGCAATCGCTGCCGCCGTGATCCTGGCGGCACGGGCCGCGGTCATAGGGCCACGAGGCGCTGATGCCAAGTCTGTCTCGGGCGCGGGCAAGGTTGGTTCACCAGGGATGGCTGTCTCGCTTGCTGGCGCGCAAGATGACCATGGGACTGGCGCGCGGAAAGGAGCGGTCCGGCCAATCTACGTCAAAGGAGAGGCAAATGGGTAGGCGCTAGTCGCCGATACCCTCGAAGAATTCTTTCATCCGGGCGAAGAACCCCGACGACGCTGGGCTGGTATCCGCGCTCGAGGCTTCTTCGAAGGATTTAAGAAGGTCACGCTGCTTGCGCGAGAGGTTCTTCGGCGTCTCGACCTCGACCTGAATGTAGAGGTCGCCCTGCTGCCTTGAACGCAGGATCGGCATGCCTTTCGCCTTGAGGCGGAACTGCTTGCCGCTCTCGGAGCCTTCCGGAACCTTCACGCGGCTCCGGCTGCCATCGACCGTCGGCACCTCGATCTGGCCACCAAGCGCTGCCGTCGTCATGGAGATCGGCACCCGGCAAAATAGATCCGCGCCATCGCGCTGGAAGAACTCGTGTGGCTTGATCGATAGAAAAATATAGAGGTCGCCCGGTGGGCCACCCCGCACGCCTGCCTCGCCCTCGCCGGCCAGCCTGATGCGGGTGCCGTCCTCGACGCCTACGGGGATTGTCACCGATAATGTGCGCTCGCGCATGACGCGCCCGGCGCCGCTGCACGATGCACACGGCGCCTCGATGGTCTCGCCGCGCCCTTGGCAGGCGGGGCAGGTCCGTTCGATGGTGAAGAAGCCTTGGCTGGCCCGAACCTTGCCGATTCCGCCACAGGTCCGGCATGTCGTAGGTGAGGTACCGGCCTTGGCACCGGAGCCCGTGCACTCATCGCAGGTGATACTGGTTGGCACGCGAATCTGCGCCGACTTGCCGTCATAGGCTTCGGCAAGTGAGATATCCATGTTGTAACGGAGATCGGCCCCACGCTCGCGTGCGGAACGCTGCCGTGAGCGGCGCTGACCGTGACCCTGGCTCTGGCCCATGAAGTCGCCGAATAGATCATCGAACATGGCCGACATCGACGCCGAGAAGTCCGTGCCGAAACCATGGGTGCCACCGCCTCCGCCCATGCCATTTTCGAATGCGGCATGGCCAAAGCGGTCATAGGCCGCCCGGCGCTGTGGGTCCTTCAACGCCTCATAAGCTTCGGCGACTTCCTTGAACCGCGCCTCCGCGGTGGGATCGTCGCTACAGCTGTCGGGATGGCATTCCTTGGCCATGCTACGAAACGCGGTTTTGATATCGCCTTCGCCCACGCCGGGTTGTACGCCCAGGACGTCGTAGTAGCACCGTTTCGTCATCACCCCTCCGGACTTTCACACCGTGGCTCCGCTTCGCCGCGGCGCTTAAGCCTCTTGTTGGGTCTAGGGGGGACCCTCATCGTTGAGGGTCCCGCACTATCATTTTCGGTTACGCCGGCTTGTCGCCGTCGTCTTGGTCGTCCTTGACTTCCTCGAAGTCGACATCGACGACACCTTCGTCCGGCGCGTCACCCGCTTCGGCCGATGGGTCACCCTCGCCGCCCGCAGCTTGGCTTGACTGATACATGGCCTCGCCAAGCTTCATAGAGGCTTGCGCGACCTCGTCGACCTTCTGCTTTATGGCTTCCACGTCTTCGCCCTCGGCGGCGGTCTTGAGCTCGGCAATGGCGGCTTCCACCGCAGCCTTGTCGTCATCCGAGACCTTGTCGCCAAAGTCCGTGAACATCTTGTCGGTCGAGTGCACCAGCGCTTCGGCTTGGTTGCGAACCTCCACCAGGTCGCGGCGCTGCTTATCCTCTTCGGCGTGGCTCTCGGCTTCCTTGACCATGCGATCGATATCGGCGTCTGTCAGACCGCCAGAGGCCTGGATGCGGATTGACTGTTCCTTGCCGGTAGCCTTGTCAGCGGCCGACACGTTGACGATGCCGTTGGCGTCGATGTCAAACGTCACCTCGATCTGCGGCACGCCGCGCGGTGCGGGCGGAATGCCGACGAGATCGAACTGGCCGAGCATCTTGTTATCAGACGCCATTTCGCGTTCACCCTGGAAGACCCGGATGGTCACCGCGTTCTGATTGTCTTCTGCGGTCGAGAACACCTGGCTCTTCTTGGTGGGGATCGTGGTGTTGCGGTCGATCAGCCGGGTGAACACGCCGCCCAAGGTCTCGATACCGAGCGACAGCGGCGTCACGTCAAGCAGCAGCACGTCCTTGACGTCGCCTTGCAGCACGCCAGCCTGAATGGCGGCGCCGGTGGCGACGACTTCGTCGGGGTTCACGCCCTTATGCGGATCGCGGCCAAACAGGTTCTTCACCGTCTCGGCCACTTTCGGCATGCGCGTCATGCCACCGACCAGGATCACTTCGTTGATCTCGGCGGGCTTCAGCCCAGCATCCTTGAGCGCGCTCTCACACGGGCCAATGGTCCGTTTGATGAGATCCTCGACCAAGCTCTCGAGCTTTGCGCGCGTGAGCTTCATGGTCAGATGCTTTGGACCTGACTGGTCAGCCGTGATGAAGGGCAGATTGACTTCGGTCTGGGTCGTTGAGGACAACTCGATCTTGGCTTTCTCGGCCGCCTCCTTCAGGCGCTGCAGAGCGAGCTTGTCGCCGCGCAGATCGATGCCGCTCTCTTTCTTAAATTCGTCGGCGAGGTAGTCGACGATGCGCATGTCGAAATCTTCACCGCCGAGGAATGTGTCACCATTTGTCGACTTCACCTCGAACACGCCGTCGCCGATCTCTAGAATAGAGACGTCGAACGTGCCGCCGCCAAGGTCATAGACGGCGATGGTCCCGGTCTTCCCTTTGTCGAGGCCATAGGCGAGCGCCGCGGCGGTCGGCTCGTTGATGATGCGCAGGACTTCGAGGCCGGCGATCTTACCGGCGTCCTTGGTCGCTTGGCGCTGGGCGTCGTTGAAGTAAGCGGGAACGGTGATAACCGCCTGCTCGACATCCTGACCGAGATGGGACTCGGCCGTCTCCTTCATCTTCTGAAGGATGTAGGCGGAGACTTGCGACGGTGAATATTTCTTGCCGTGGGCCTCGACCCAAGCATCGCCATTGTCGCCTTTTACGATCTGGTACGGGACCAGCTTCTTGTCCTTGGCGACCGTGGGGTCGTCATAGCGGCGGCCGATCAGACGCTTGATGGCGAAGAGCGTATTCTCGGGATTGGTAACGGCTTGGCGTTTGGCCGGAAGTCCGACAAGGACTTCTCCGTCGTCAGTAAACGCCACCATGGACGGCGTCGTCCGCATGCCCTCGGCATTCTCGATAACCCTGGGGTCTTTTCCGTCCATGACCGCGACACAGGAATTGGTCGTGCCGAGATCAATACCGATCACTTTCGCCATCTGCGAGCCTCTCTCATTCTGGCAAACCGTCCGGGCCCTGAAGCGGCGCCCGGTATCATTTCATGCGCCTGGTCTCTCACCTGGCGCGGTCACGGTTCCCGATTGTTCCTTGCGCCTGCCAACTCGGAGCCAGCAGGGCTCCGCGGTTATATAGGTGGCAACCCTATGCCCCGCAAGGACAAGCGGGCTTTCCGGGCAACTGAAATTAGTCTTTCACGACACGCGCCGCCACGCTCCCATGAGGACCGGCGTCCGTCAGCGCCCGATCGGCCACACCAAGTTCAACTCCGCTTGCGAAAAGTCCTTGCTATGCGCCAATTCGGGGCCTCCTGCGTGGCCGCTGGGTTAGGCAGGGCGGCATTGGAGCAGTAGAAGGGCGACATGCAACATTATCCGCAAAGGCTCGACAGGGCGGGACAAGGTGCCCTGCTTGGCGCCATCAGACAGATTGTCGCCGAAGCGCCGCTCTACACGCCGACCATGCCCCGGTCCGGCAATCCTATGTCCGTTCTTATGACCAATGCCGGCCCGCTCGGCTGGGTAACCGATAAAGAGCGTGGCTATCGCTACCAGGCCACGCATCCTGAAACAGGCGAGCCGTGGCCCGCGATCCCGCCAATGCTGATTGCTCTTTGGGCGGAATTGTCTGGCTATCTACCCCCGCCGCAGGCCTGCCTCATCAACTATTATCGGGGCGCCTCCAAGATGGGGCTGCATCAAGACAAGGACGAGGAGGACTTTTCGGCGCCCGTCCTGTCGGTGTCACTGGGCGACACCGGCATCTTCCGGGTTGGCGGCAAATCGCGCAAAGGCCCGACACAGAAATTCGACCTAAAATCGGGCGATGTGTTCGTGCTGGGTGGCGAAGACCGGCTGGCCTATCACGGCATTGACCGCGTGCTGCCTGGCACTTCTGATCTGCTGCTCGAAGGCGGACGCTTCAATCTCACCCTGCGCCGGGTGACGAAGCCGAATTGTTAAGCTCCGCCAGGGATGCCGTCGGCCGGGCCGGCAGGATCAGTGCCCTGCTCAGGCTTTGGTGCGGGCTTGCCGCCACCTTTAGCCACAGCAACCATTGCCGGCCTGAGGCAGCGGTCGCCGATCAAGTAGCCGGCCTGCATCACCTCGACCACCGTGCCATCGGGCACCTCGGTGGTCGGCACTTCATACATGGCTTGCTGAGTGTTCGGGTCGAAGCGCTGGCCGAGCGGCTCGATTCGTTTGACGCCGTGGCGCTCCAGCATGTTGAGCAGCTCGCGTTCGGTGAGCGCCACGCCATCGATAAGGCCCTTGAGCGCGGGGTCTTGGTCCGCTTCTTCCCCCGGCACGTGGTCGATGACGCGTTTCAGATTGTCGCCGATGGTGAGTACGTCGCGGGCAAAGTTGGAGATGGCGTAGCGCGCCGTGTCCGCTTTCTCGCGTTCCGTGCGCTGCCGCAAATTCTCCATGTCGGCCATGGTCCGAAGCAGCTTGTCGCGCATGTCGGTGTTCTCGGCCAGCAGCGCCTCGAGATCGGCGCCGACCTCAAGGTCAGGCCCGGCGGTCGCGTCTTGTTGTTCTGCCTTCGGAGCCTCGGCATGGCTTGCCGGTTCCTCGTTGGCGTCTAATGGATCGGAATTGTCGTCGGGCATGGGCGGGGGCCTCGGCGCAAAGCGGTTCAACTGGAAGCATTGGGATATCTACCGTGAGCCGGGAAAAATCAAGGGACAAGGCGCCTGTGCCCCGCATTCAAGACCTAAGGGGCGAGTCGCCCGAGTAGCCTGGCTGTGTAATCGACCATGGGGATGATGCGCGCATAGTTGAGGCGCGTCGGGCCGATGACGCCAAGCACGCCAACGATTTTTTGCTCACTGTCCTCGAAGGGCGAGACGATCAGGGCCGAGCCCGACAGCGAGAACAGCTTGTTCTCGGAGCCGATAAAGATGCGCACGCCCTCGGCGCGCTCCGCCAAGCCCAGCAATTGGATCAGATCTTTTTTGGCGTCTAGATCCTCGAACAGGTGCCGTACCCGTTCCAGGTCCTCCATGGCCTTCACGTCTTCCAGGAGATGCGCCCGTCCGCAAACGATCAGGCTCTGGCGGTCGCCGCCGTCGCCCGACCAGGTGGCGAGCCCATCCGTCACCACGCGCGCGGTCAGTTCGTCGAGCTGCGCCCGCCGATCCTCGATTTCCGTCTCTATGCGCGTGCGGGCATCCGCAAGCGTGAGCCCACCGATCCGCGCGTTGACGTAGTTTGTTGCCTCGTTGAGCGAGGAGAGCGGCAAGCCTTCGGGAAGCGTGACGATGCGGTTCTCGACATCGCCATCTTCGCTGACCAACACGGCAAGCGCCTTGTCTTGTCCGAGGTTGACGAATTCGACCTGCTTCAGAGTCTTGGTCTGCTTCTCGGTGAGCACCACGCCCGCGCAACGCGACAATCCGGATAGCATCTCGCCGGCTTCGGAGAGGAGGTCATCGATTCCCCGGTGCCGGCCATCGGCCACCACGCGACTCTCAATCTCGTTTCGCTCGGCTTGAGTGATGTCGCCAATTTCGAGCAGGCCGTCGACGAACAGGCGCAAGCCCGATTGGGTCGGCAGCCGTCCTGCGCTGGTATGCGGCGCGTAGATAAGGCCGAGGGCTTCAAGGTCGTACATGACATTGCGCACCGAAGCCGGCGACAGCGTCATCGGCAGCGCACGGCTCAAATTGCGCGAGCCGACGGGCTCGCCGGTCTCAAGATATGTCTCGACGATGCTCTTGAAGATTTCGCGCGAACGCTCGTTGAGCTGGCGCAGGCTGACTGCAGCCTCGGCCGCAAGCATTGCGCCTTTGACGTCGTTATGACCCATACCGGAAATCTTAGGAGGCGCCCCGGGCTCCGTCAAACATGCCCACTCTTCTAGTTAAGCGGGCCGAAACCCGGTGCGGCGGGCGCGTTGAGCGCGTCCGGCGAACCGAAATGCGCAAAATACCGCGTGTTGATCGCCTCGACCGGCATGACGACGAAGATATCGGTGGTGCCGAATTGGTGGTCGATCACCGCGCCGTCGCCGACAAAGGCCCCAACCCGCAAATAGCCCTTGACCAAAGGCGGCAGAGCTTTCAGCGCCGCGCGCGTGTTGATCGCTTCGGGCGGCATCATATTCATGTCCACGCGCATATGATCATGGGCGCGGACCCGCCAGTCTTCCGGCGCCAGCGAGTTGTGATGGAGGAAGCTTAGAGCCAAAGCATGAGCCGAAGGGTCGGTCCCTGGGAAGCTCGCGCAGCCGATCATCACGTCGCCGCTATGCTCGCGCACATACGACCAGACGCCTTGCCACAGCAGTTCGAGCGTTCGCCGGCTTCGATAAGGCTTCAGCACGCAGGACCGGCCGAGCTCGATGAAGCGATGGTCGGGCTTCGCTTGGATGAGAGGCGCGATGTCGTATTCGCTCTGGGTATAAAAACCGTCGTGAAGCTCAGCGACGTCCTGGCGTAGCAAGCGATAGGCGCCGACCACGCGCGGACGGCGCCAGCGGCCCTTCTTCTTAGCCGGGTCTCCGTGGTCGAGCACGAGCAGATGGTCGCAGATCGGGTCGTAGACGTCCTCGTCACGCCGCGACAGCATGGCAAGCGCATCGGGCGTCGCCGACATCTCTTCGTAGAAAACTTTGTAGCGGAGGCGCTGGGCGCGGCGGATACTGCTCTTCTTGCGAGCCAGCTGCACTTCGAGCTGTTCGATGCGGCCATAGATCTTGGGCGGTTGGAAACGGCCCCGCAGACTGTTCGAGGGGAGCCGCCGCCGTCCCACGAACGGCGTGCCAACGCCCTGGCCAGGCTTGAACGTTAGCCCTGGAAACATTGCTCCACCGCGAATTTTTACCGTTGGGCCTCCTGACGTTGGCTTCATCGGCATATCTTAGCCCGCCTTGCAGAAGATTGAGGAACGCGCCACGGGACCCCGCAGCCTACCGACACAACGCATGGCCTGCGGCTAACCCGATTCGGCCACAACACATGCCGGTTAGCAAACCAATTCTAAGTCTATGTGACACCCTGGGGACAAGGAAGCCTGCGCTTTTCTCGCCGCGGCCTGGTCCCGGCGCAAGGTCTCACCGCGACAACTCAAGGCTTCTGCAATGTGGATGCGACCGACTTTTCCCTCGCCATCGAGGTCGCCCAGTGTGCGAGCCACCCGCCACCGAAAGAACAACAAGTGAACATCTCTTGCGACGGCACTGCCGCCATGATTCTGTGTTTTGGTTGAGCGCATGCAGAAAGACCGACCGACGCGCGCCTTCTTTGTCCACCTGGCGATCTATGTGATCGTGATCGCCATCTGTGCCGGGCTCAATCTCTGGCTCCGCCCCGACAATCTCTGGTTCATCTGGGTGGCGCTCGGCTGGGGTATTGGCGTGGCCGCTCATGGGCTCGCGTTGCTGCTCCGCCGCACCCATCGGCGCGAGCGCGTCTTTATCGACTGCAAGGCGCGGGGCTTCGCCATTCATTTGTTCGCCTATGTGGCGGTGGTCGTTCTGCTGCTGGTGGTGAACCTCACCGCGACGCCTGAAAGATGGTGGGTCGTCTGGGTGGCGCTCGGCTGGGGCGCGGGCGTTCTGGCGCACGCCTGGTGCGTGTTCCGCAAGCGGCAAACAAAACCAGTGCGACCCTAGCGCCGGGCTGCGACCTTCTTCTCCAACACGTCCCAGATCATGGCGGCGATGTCTTTCCCACCAAACTCCGTCACTTGGCGAATGCCGGTGGGCGAGGTGACGTTGATCTCGGTGAGATAGTCACCGATCACGTCGATGCCGGTGAAGATTAGTTCGCGCTTCTTCAGCTCTGGCCCGATCCGCGCGCAGATCTCTTTCTCGCGCGCGGTCAACGTCGTGGCTTCGGCGGTCCCGCCCACATGCAGGTTGGAACGCGTCTCGTCGGCCGCCGGCACACGGTTGATAGCGCCAGCGAACTCACCGTCCACCAAGATGATGCGTTTGTCGCCGGCCCGTACTTCCGCTAGATAGCGTTGCACCATGAGCGGCTCGCGGAAGGTCACGCCGAGCAGTTCGATCAGCGAGTTAAGATTGGTGTCGCCCTCGGTGATACGGAAGATCGCCGCGCCACCATTTCCGTAAAGCGGCTTCACCACGATGTCCTTGTGCTCTTCACGGAAGGCACGAATTTCGTCCAGGGACCGCGTGATCAGCGTCGGCGGCATGAGATCCATAAAGTCGAGCACGAACATTTTCTCAGGCGAATTGCGCACGGCCGCCGGATCATTGACCACCAGCGTCCGCGGCTGCAGCCGCTCAAGTAAATGGGTCGTGGTGATGTAGGCCATGTCGAAGGGTGGATCTTGGCGAAGCTGCACCACGTCGAACTCGGCGAGGTCGACGGTGCGGAGATGCGCCAAGCGATAGTGATCGCCGGGCTTGTCCTCCACCGTGAGGCTGTGGCCCCGGGCGAGAAGCGTGCCTTCCTTCAGCGAGAGATCGTCGGGCGTGTAGTAGAATACGTCATGGCCACGCCGCTGCGCTTCGAGCAGAAGCGCGAACGTGGAATCGCCCCAAATATCGATGCGCTCGATGGGGTCCATCTGAAAGGCGACTTTAAGGGCCATGGCGGTCCGGAACGCTCCTTGCGAATTGCCACCGAAAGCTCGCAGCCAATGGTGGGTTTCGTCAAATCCGAAATGCGCCGGCGACGTGATGCGGCCGGCGCCAAGGCGCGTCGAGCTCCACGTCGAAGGCCATGGCGTAGCCGGCAAAGTTGGGGTGGCTTGAGAGCCAATATTGCGCGGCGCGCACGATACGCCGCTGCTGCCACGTCGGCAGGGTCCGCGCCGCATTTTCCCGACTCTGGCGCGCCTTCACCTCGATGAACGCAAGACGTTTGCCCTTTTAGAGCCATCAGATCGATCTCGCCCAACGGCGTCTTGTAGCGCCGCGCCACGACGCGATAGCCTTTTAGGCGGAACAGGAGCGCGGCAACGGTTTCGGCGAACAGGCCACGACGATATGCCCTGACCCGCGCGCGGCTCATGTCAATCGCGCTTGCGTATCCTGAGACCGAGTTCGTAGACTCGGGCGCGTTTGACTTGAAGTGCGTCGGTGACGGCCCGCACGGCGTCGCGCAGGCTTTCGGTTTCCATGGCGCGGGTGAGTTCGGCGACGATGCGTTCATCGCTGACGTCTGTTTCAGTGGTGGTAGGTGGCGCGATCACCACCACCAGCTCACCCTTCAACTTGCCGCCCTCTACAAGCGATGCCGCAAGCTCCTGAAGCGTGCCTCGCGTCACCGTCTCGTGCAGCTTGGTCAACTCGCGCGTGACCGCTGCTTCGCGGTTTCCCAGCACCTCCGCCATGTCGGCGAGACTCTTGGCCAGGCGCGGCGCGGTCTCGAACAGGATCAGTGTTGCGGGCGTCTCTCTCAACGCTTTAAGCCTGGTGGTTCGCGGGCCCGACTTCGGCGGCAAGAAGCCACCAAACAGGAACGTGTCGGTGGGAAGTCCGACGCTCGTCAGCGCGGTGAGCGTGGCGGAGGGTCCCGGAATGCTGGTCACCAGCAGTCCCTGGTCCAGCGCCTCGCGCACGAGCTTGTAGCCGGGATCGGAAACGAGCGGCGTGCCAGCGTCGGAGATCAACGCCACCGCGTGGCCGGCTTCGATGCGCGCCAGTAGCTTGGGCCGCGCCCGCTCGGCGTTGTGCTCGTGATAGGGCGTTAGCTCTACCCTGATGCCGAAATGGGAGAGCAGCCGCATGGAGTGGCGCGTGTCCTCCGCCGCGATCACCGAAGCGCGTGCCAACACCGAAAGCGCCCGCAATGAAATGTCGGCGAGATTGCCGATCGGCGTCGCCACGAGATAGAGCCCGGGCGGCAATGGACGCCCGATGAGCTCGGCGAGCACTTCACCGGCGCGTTCCACCGTCGGGCCGGTGGTCGTTGCGGTCAGGTCTTCGCTGCGATGGTCCTGCACGCGCGTTGCTCGGTTTTCCTGCCGCGCCAAAGAGTTGTCATTGCCTCAAGGAGTGGCGCGTCTCGCCCTGGTCGGCGAAACGTTACGTGATATAGTCTGCCCGCGTCCATCAAGATTGGGCCCAAAGACGGTCCCAGGATTGGGCTATTGTCGCGGTTGATGTTCCGCCCAGGCGGCTGCTGCGGAACGCCAACACCTCTCAAGACACGCTAAGAACGGGCCATGCGGCTTCCAAAATTTCTTCGTCATCGCCTCGGCACCATCAGGCTTGTGTTCGCCACGTCGGCCGTGGCGGTGTTGTTTACCGCGTGCGGTGCCCCTGGCGGCGGTGGAGGCGGCAATATGGACCTGCCGGCCGGTGCCATCACGATGCCGGCGGGCACGGTCAAGATCGCGCTGCTTCTGCCCATGAGTGCGTCTGGGTCAACGCGGAACGTAGCCAAGGCGCTCAAACAGGCCGCCGAACTTGCCCTGTTCGATTTCGACAATCAGAGTGTTGCGCTGGTGCCGAAGGATACCAGAGGCACGCCCGATGGTGCCCGGCTTGCCGCCGAGAGCGCCGTTCAAGATGGTGCCGAACTGATCATCGGCCCGCTCTTCGCCCAGGAAGTCCGGGGCGCCGCCCAAGTGGCGCGCCGCGCCGGCGTCCCCATGATCGCCTTTTCGAGTGATCAGAAAGTCGCGGGCAATGGCATCTATCTCTTGAGCTTCCTCGCGGGCCGCGATGTGCCGCGCATTGTTTCCTTCGCCCTGTCGCGCGGGAAGCGGAACTTCGCGGTGCTTGTGCCACAGACAGCCTATGGCCGCATTGCCGAGGCGGCCTTCGCCAAGGCTGTTGCCGCGGGCGGTGGCCGTGCCCCGGTGCGTGCCAGCTTCCCGGCTGGCAGTGCCTCGGCCATGGCGGGCCCGGTGAAGCAGATCGCCAATGCGATCAAATCGGGCCAGAAGGTCGATGCTCTGTTCTTGCCTGCCGGCCGTGGCGAACTTCCCTCGCTGGGGCCGCTCCTCGCCTCTTCCGGCGTCACCAGCGCCAATGTGCAGTTCATCGGAACAGGCCAATGGGATTTTTCAAATGTGAGTCGCCAGGCGGGGCTCGTTGGCGGTTGGTATCCCGCGCCGGATCCGAAGGGCTGGAGCAAATTTGCTCAGAGCTATTCCAAGACCTTTGGCGGCACACCGCCGCGCATCGCTAGCCTTGGCTATGACGCTATGAGCCTGGCCGTGTCGCTGTCGCAGAACCCGCAAGGCCAGCGTTACAATTTCTCGCAGCTTACGCGTGACAGCGGTTTTGCCGGCGTCGATGGTTTGTTTCGCCTGCTGCCCGACGGCACGTCGCAACGCGGCCTTGCCATTCTCGAAGTGACCCCTTCGGGGCCGCGCGTGCTTTCTCCTGCGCCGCGCGCCTTCGGCACCGCAAGCAACTAAGCCGAAATCTCTAGGATCAGCCGTTCCAGCACGAGGCGTCCCTGTGGCGTCGCCGCCAGCCGGTCGCCATCGCGGGCGACCAGTCCGTCGCGTTCCAGCGTCCGCAAACGATCCTCATCGAGTGTCCGCCCATCAATCGCTGCCAGCCGGATCAAGTCCATACCCTCGGCGAGCCGTAACGCCATCAAGAGATATTCTTCGGCCGCTTCTTGCGGTGTCAGCGCGTCGTCGCTTGCAAGGCCGTGGCCCTGCACCTCAACTTGGGCGAGCCAGTCTTCAGGCGATTTGATCGTCGATAGCGCGCGCTTGGCGCCGTCTTCGGTGATGCGGGCATGGGCGCCGGCACCGATGCCGGCATAATCATGCCCCCGCCAATAGAGCATGTTGTGACGCGACTCCGACCCAGGGCGCGCATGATTGGAAATCTCGTAGGCCGGCATCCCCGCCGCCTCGGTGAGTTCCTGAGTGAGATTATAGAGCGCGCTGGCCTTGGCGCTGTTCGGTACGTGCAAGCTGCCCGCGGCGTGGCGCGTGGCGAACATCGTGCCGTCCTCGATGGTGAGCTGATAAAGCGAGAGGTGATCGCCGGCATGGTCGAGCGCGCGGGTCAGCTCTTCTTTCCACTCAATAAGCGTGTGGCCTTCCCGCGCATAGATCAGGTCGAAGGTCACGCGGCCAAAGGTCTGCTTGGCCAGTGTCAGCGCGGCCAGCGCTTCCTCCGCTGTGTGCTGGCGTCCCAATTCTTGCAGGCTCGCATCGTCCAGCGCCTGCACGCCGAGAGACAGTCTGTTCACGCCAGCCAGCGTATAGCCTGCAAAATTTTCCGAATCGACGCTGGTGGGATTAGCCTCCAACGTGATCTCGGCGTCGCAAGCCACCGTCCAGTGGTCGGCGATGGCGTCGAGGATCGTGGCGACGGTTGCGGGCCGCATTAGCGACGGCGTGCCGCCGCCGAAGAAGATGCTTGAAACGGTGCGCCCCGGCGCGCGGGGCGCGAAGTGATCGAGTTCGCTCAGGTAAGCGGCGAGAAATCTGCCCTCGTCGATGCCGCCGTGGCGCACATGGGAGTTGAAGTCGCAATAGGGGCATTTGGCCTTGCAGAACGGCCAATGTACATAGACCCCGAAGGGGTCGTCACGCGTCATTGGCGTAGGTCGCATCAATCAGCTGCTCGAACGCGCGCATGCGATGCGACATGTCATTCTTAAAGTCCGGGTCCATCTCACCGAAGGTCTCGTTGTGCCCCTCCGGCACGAAGATGGGATCATAGCCGAACCCGTTCTCCCCGCGCGGCGGCCAGGTGACTTCGCCGAACACCTTGCCTGTGAAAACCGCTTCTTGTTTGTCTGGCGCGACAAGCGCCAACACGCTTATGAAATTGGCGCGCCGGCAAGGGCTGCCACTTGCTTCCAATTCGGTGTGCAACCGGTCCATGGCGAGGCGAAAGTCCCTGGTTGGGCCACCCCAGCGCGCGGAGTGAATGCCGGGCTTGTTGTCGAGCGCCTCGATCTCGATCCCGGAATCGTCACCGAGTGCCATGATGCCGGATGCTTCGGCGGCGCCACGCGCTTTGAGCAAGGCGTTCGCCTCGAAGGTCCCGCCGGTCTCCTCGGGCTCAGGCAGGCCAAGGCTGCCGGCGGAGATGCAGTCGATACCGAACGGCGCCAATAGCGCGCCGAACTCGTACAACTTGCCCTCGTTGTGGCTGGCGATGACGAGCTTTGAACCCCGATGGAGTGCGCCGGACTTAAGCAACGGTAAGCTTCTGTAGTTCCACGAGTTCGCCGATGCCTTTCCGTGCGAGCAGCATCAGTTCGTCGAATTGCTCTTGGCTGAACGGATCAGTCTCCGCCGTACCTTGCACTTCGACGATGCCGCCCGAACCTGTCATGACGAAATTGGCGTCGGCGTCGGCCTCTGAGTCCTCGGGGTAATCGAGATCGAGGACGGCCGCGCCGCCATAAAGCCCGCAGGACACCGCGGCGACGTGATTGCTGAGCACGTCGTCCTTGACCATGTTGCGCTCCGCCATCCAGGCCACCGCATCGTGCAGTGCCACCCAGGCGCCGGTGATGGAGGCCGTGCGCGTACCGCCATCGGCCTGCAACACGTCGCAGTCAACGATGATCTGCTTCTCGGCAAGCGCCGGGAGATTGGTGATCGCGCGCAGCGAACGGCCAATCAGCCGCTGGATCTCCTGCGTGCGGCCGGACTGCTTGCCGGCGGCTGCCTCGCGTCGCATGCGGTCATTGGTGGCTCGCGGCAGCATGCCATATTCAGCCGTCACCCAGCCACGGCCCGAGCCCTTGAGCCACGGCGGCACCTTTTCGGAGACCGTGGCCGTGCACAGCACATGGGTCTCGCCGAAGCGGACAAGGCAGGAGCCCTCGGCCTGGCGCGACACGGCGCGTTCGAGGGTGACGGGACGAAGCGCGTCTGGGGCGCGTTTTGAAGGACGGATAATGTCGAAATCTCCTAGGAATCTAGCTGAGGCGGCGCACCCTAGAGGAGCCTCGGTGATGGGAAAAGTCATTTCCCCAAACGTTCCATTGGCCAGCCTTGTGCGGGCCTTGAGGAGAAGCTACCACGCTTAGCCATGGCTGAGAGCGAGACGAGGGCTGGAGGCGCATCCCTCGCAAAGGGCGCCTCCCAAAGTGCTGCCTCCCCGGTGGTGGCCCCTGGCGCTACGCCCATGATTGCCCAGTATTTGGAGATCAAGTCGGCCAATGCCGACAGTCTCCTGTTCTACCGCATGGGCGATTTCTACGAGATGTTCTTCGAAGATGCCGCCGTTGCCTCCCGGGCGCTGGGCATCGCCCTGACTAAGCGCGGTAAGCATCTCGGCGAAGACATTCCCATGTGCGGCGTGCCGGTCCATGCCGCCGATGACTATCTTCAGCGTCTCATCGCCCAAGGGATTCGGGTCGCTGTTTGCGAGCAGACTGAGGACCCCGCGGAAGCGAAGAAGCGTGGGCCGAAGACGGTGGTGCGCCGCGACGTGGTGCGGCTCGTCACGCCGGGCACGTTGACCGAAGAGTCGCTGCTTGATGCCCGGACTCATAATTTTCTCACCGCGCTGTTCCTCGCCCCCCCGAAAGACGGAGCCGATCAGACGTGCGCACTTGCCTCCATCGACATCTCGACTGGCGAGCTGATCGCCGCGTCGGTGCGGGTGAGCGATCTTCCCGGCGAGCTCTCCCGGCTCAAGCCAGGCGAGGTGCTTGCCGGCGACGACCTTGCAGGCGACGCCGACATTCGCGGGCTCATCGAGGAGTCGGGCGCGGCGCTGACGCCCATCCCGCGCGCACATTTCGACTCTGTGCGTGGCAAGCGAACGCTGAAGGAACGTCTCGGCGTTGCCGCGCTCGATGCCTTTGGCGAATTCACCCGCGCCGAGCTTGCCGCCCTTGCCGGTCTCCTCACCTATGTTGAGATCACCCAAGTTGGCAGAGCGCCTTTGCTTAGGCCGCCGCGCAAAGAGACAGCGGGGAGCCTCTTGGTGATTGATGCTGCGACTCGCGCCAATCTGGAGCTGGCTCGTTCGAATCAAGGCGCGCGTGCGGGCAGCCTTCTCGCTGCCATCGACCGTACGGTCACGCCCGCCGGTGCACGGGAATTGGCAAGCCGTCTCGCCAGTCCTTTGACCGATGTCGACGCGGTAAATGCGCGCCTCGATGCCGTCGCTTATCTCTCGGGCGAGCCTCGTCTCAGGCAAGAATTGCGCGAGGCATTAAAAGCCGCGCCCGATCTTGCCCGCGCGCTTGGCCGTCTTGCGTTGGGCCGAGGCGGTCCACGCGATCTCGGCGCGGTGCGTCATGCAATTCTTGCTGCTCATGATCTTGCCGCCCATCTCTTGCGGGTCGGTGAGGCCCTGGGGCTGCCTCAGGATCTGACTGGCGTTGTCGAGCGGCTTGCTGCCGCGCCCAGTGAGATTGAGCAATCTCTGTCGGCTGCTTTGGCCGATGAGCTTCCCGTCAATATGCGAGACGGCGGCTTCATATGCCACGGCTTCAATAGCGATCTCGACGAGCATCGCCGTCTTCGCGATGGCAGCCGCCAGGTCATTGCCGGTCTTCAGGCGACTTATGCCGAGGCCACGGGCGTCAAGGGACTGAAGGTTCGCCACAACAATGTGCTTGGCTATTTCGTCGAGGTCACGGCGCTGCATGGGCAGACGCTTTTTAACCCGCCCCACGTGGAAACGTTCATCCATCGCCAGACCATGGCGAATGCGGTTCGTTTTTCCACGGCGGAGCTTGCCGAGATTGAAGCGCGCATCACTTCAGCCACGGATCGCGCACTGGCGCTTGAACTCGACATCTTCGCCACGCTTCTCGCCGAGCTGCTCAGTGAGGAACAGGCTTTGTCGGTGGCGGGCGCCGGTCTCGCCGAGCTCGATCACTATGCTGGTTTCGCCGAGCTTGCTGCAGAGCAGAGCTATGTCCGTCCGAAGATAGACGACAGCCTTGTCTTTGCTATCGACGAGGGTCGCCATCCCATGGTGGAGCAGACCTTGCGGCGGAGCGACAGCGGTAGCTTCATCGGCAATGACTGTCTTCTTGGAGACGATAGTGGCGATGGCGGCACACGCGTTCTCGTGGTCACCGGTCCCAACATGGCGGGCAAGTCGACCTTTTTGCGCCAGAATGCGCTGATAGTGGTGCTGGCCCAGGCCGGCTGTTTCGTGCCAGCCAAAGCGGCCCATATCGGCGTCGTTGACCGGCTATTCAGCCGCGTTGGCGCGGCGGACGATCTGGCGCGTGGCCGCTCGACCTTCATGGTGGAAATGGTCGAGACCGCCTCGATCCTCAATCAAGCAACCGCGCGCTCCTTCGTCGTGCTTGACGAAATCGGCCGCGGTACGGCGACCTTTGACGGGCTGTCCATCGCTTGGGCGGCACTCGAATATCTACACGAGGTGAACCGCTCGCGGGTCTTGTTCGCCACCCACTATCACGAGCTGACGGCGCTCGCCGACAAGCTTGCTAACGCCGCCAATGCCAAGGTGAACGTCAAGGAATGGCGAGACGAGATCGTGTTTCTCTATCGCGTGGTGCCGGGCGCTGCCGACCGCTCTTATGGCATCCACGTGGCCAAGCTCGCAGGCCTTCCAGGGCCGGTTCTCGCTCGCGCCGAGGATGTGCTGCAAGAACTGGAGAAGGCAGATGGGCGGCCAAAGCCTCAGGACCTGGCTGACGATCTACCGCTATTCCAGGCCACGAAGCAGCCTACCGGCTTAAGCGAGCCGTCCCCGCTGGAACAGGAGCTTCGTACCATCAGTCCCGACGCTATGACGCCGAAAGAGGCGCTCGAAGCCCTCTATCGCCTCAAGACTATGCTTGATAGCGAGGACTAGAGCCTCGATATGCTAGAACCGTCGCCCGCCATGGACCAATCCGCCCTCAGACAACCTCCGTATTTCGATTTCGGCCTCCTGCGCCAGGAGGCCTCGGAGCTTGCGCGCAATCATGACGGTGAGGCCACGCAGCTTCGCGCGGCGCTGGTCGCCTATCTGAAACCCATCGTCGAGGAAGCTCGGTCCGTCGCCAGGCAGAGGCTTGAGCAGGACGGTGACGGCCGTGCCTGCGCGAAGGGTCTGTCCGATTTCCAGGACGAACTCATCCGCCTCGCCTACGACTTCACCACGAAGCACGCTTACCGCGCCCAGAACCCCTCCACCGCTGAGCGTATGGCAGTCGTCGCGCAAGGCGGCTATGGCCGCAGCCTGCTGGCGCCGGGGTCGGACATCGATCTCTTATTTCTGCTTCCCTATAAGCAGACGGCCTGGGGCGAAAGTGTCGCCGAGTACATGCTTTATCTCTTGTGGGATCTCGGCTTCAAAGTAGGCCACGCCACCCGCACCATCGGTCAATGCGTCCGCCTCAGCCAGGCCGACATGACAATCCGCACGACGCTGCTCGATGCCAGGCTCATTCTCGGCGACGAAGATTTGTTTGAGACATTCCTGCAGACTTTCCGCAAGGAGGTGTTGGAGGCTGACCCGCGCGCCTTTGTCGAGGCGAAGCTCGAAGAGCAGAGCGACCGTCATTCGCGCACCGGCGTTTCACGCTATCTCGTCGAGCCCAACATCAAGGAAGGGACCGGCGGTTTGCGTGACCTGCACACGCTGCATTGGCTCGCCAAGCAGCTCTATCCCGAAAAGGCAGAGGAGGAGTTCGTCGAGGCTGGCGTTTTCACGCCTCGCGAATATCGCAGCTTCCGCCGTTGCGAATTCTTCCTGTGGACGGTGCGTTGTCATTTGCATTTCTTGACCGACCGTCCCGAAGAGCGGCTGAGCTTCGATCTCCAGCAGGAGATGGCAGATCGGCTTGGCTATCGCGGCCACGCTGGCTTGAGCGCCGTCGAGCGTTTCATGAAGCACTATTTCCTTGTGGCCAAGGAAGTGGGTCAACTGACCCGGATCGTGTGCTCGGCGCTTGAGATCAAACAGCTAAAGTCAGTGCCGACGCTCGACACACTGCTCGCGCCATTCGGCTGGCGGCGCCGCGCCAAGCTCAGGCGCACGTCGGACTTCCGCATCGACAATGGTCGCATCTCGACCGTCGACAAAGACACTTTCGCCAAGGACCCGGCGAATTTCATCCGGCTGTTCGTCGTCGCCGACGAACACAAGGCCGCGTTCTCGCCCGAGGTGCTGCGTCAGATCCGGGCCAACTTCCGGCTGATCGACGACAATTTGCGTAACGATCCGACCGCTAACAGTCTGTTCCTGCGCCTCCTGATGGAGGCGAAGGATCCCGAAGGCGTGTTGCGCAAGATGAACGAGGCTGGCGTGCTGGGTCGATTTTTCCCAGATTTCGGCCGCGTCGTGTCGATGATGCAGTTCAACATGTATCACCACTTCACGGTGGACGAGCACCTGATCCGTACCATCGGTTTCCTCTCTGCCATCGAGCGCGGCCGGCTTGCGGCCGAGCATCCGGTCTCGAGCGAGGTCATTCGCACCATCGACAACAGGCGTGCGCTCTACGTCGCCATTTTCCTGCATGACATAGCTAAGGGCCGCGACGAGGATCATTCCATCGCCGGCGCGCGCATTGCCCGCGAGCTGGGTCCGCGCATGGGGCTCAAAGCGTCCGAGACCGAGACGGCGGCCTGGCTCATCGAACATCATTTGACCATGAGCCTGTTCGCCCAGAGCCGTGATTTGAACGACCCCAAGACCATCCGCGATTTTGCGGAAATCGTGCAGAGTCGTGAACGGCTCAAGCTTTTGCTCATCCTCACTGTTGCCGATATCGCCGCCGTTGGGCCTGGTGTGTGGACGGGCTGGAAGGGGCAGCTTCTCCGTACACTGTATTTTGAGACCGAGCCGCTGCTTGGCGGTGGCCACACGGCGCTGACTCGCACGGAGCGTATGTCTCAGGCCCAGGATGCCTTGCGCGAGCGGCTTGCGGACTGGCCGAGCAAGGAGCTTGAGCGCTTCATCGACCGCCATTATCCGGCCTATTGGCTCAGAACCGAGCTCGACGTCATTGTGAAACATGCAGACCTCGTGCGCGATGCCGAGGCAAAAGGCCGGACGCTCGCCACACATATCTCGACCGACGCTTTCCGTGGTGTCACCGAGGTCACGCTGCTGACTCCCAATCACCCGCGATTATTGGCGCTGCTCGCCGGCGCATGTACCGCTGCCGGCGCCAACATCGTCGATGCCCTGATTGCCACGACGCGCGATGGCATGGCATTGGATACGATCCATCTCGAGCGTGAGTTCGATCAGGCGGAAGACGAGAAACGGCGGGCAGGAAAGATCGCCGCTACTATTGAGCAGCTGCTTAGCGGCGAGGTCCGCGCGGACGACATCGTGCAGGACAAGAGAAAGCCGAAGTCGCGCCTGTCTGCTTTCACGGTCGAGCCGCAAGTGGTGTTCGACAACACGCTGTCCGACGCGCTGACGGTCATCGAGATCAACGGGCTCGACCGCCCTGGCCTGCTCTATGACGTGACTCGTGCGATTTCAGACCTCAATCTCGACATTGCTTCGGCTCATGTCGCCACGTTCGGCGAGAAGGCGGTGGACGTGTTCTATGTCACCGACTTGACGGGCAAAAAGATCACGAGTTCCAGTCGCGAGACGGCCATCCGCGAGCAGTTGACGAAAGTGCTCGAGGCTCATCAAGACGCGGCGCTCGCGTCCGCATAGTCGCGTTGTTAAGAACCTCAGGCTGAGGAGCCGACGCTGGGCGGCATCTCGAAGCCGGTGGGCACCCTTCGAGACGGCCGCGTGTCCGCGGTCTCCTCAGGGGAAGGACTCGTAATGAAGCTCTATCGCGGGTTTGCCACCGTTGGCGGGATGACTGTCATCAGCCGCATACTCGGATTCGTCCGGGACGTGCTGATTGCCGCCGTGCTCGGTGCGTCCTCCGTCACCGATGCTTTCTTCGTGGCGTTCCGCGTGCCCAACATGTTCCGCCGCTTGTTTGCCGAAGGGGCTTTCAACGGGGCCTTCATACCGCTTTTCACCAAGCGCTTGCATGAAGATGGGCCCAAGACCGCGCAGGATTTCGCCGCCCAGGCGTTGTCGGGTCTTACGCTGGTTCTCGTGGCGTTCACGATCCTCGCCGAGATCGCCATGCCATGGCTGATGCTGTTGCTTGCGCCAGGCTTTGCCGATGAGCCGGACAAGTTCCATCTCGCCGTCCTGCTGGCACGCATCGCGCTTCCCTATCTCGTCTTCATGTCGTGGGTCGCGCTCTACAACGGACTCTTAAACGCGCTCGGACATTTTGCCGTCGTCGCCTTTGCCCCGAGCCTGCTCAACGTCGTGCTCATCGCCGTGCTGCTGGGCCTGATTGCCACGGGCACAGGAGAGCAAACGATTGCGGGTGTCGCGCTCGCCTGGGGCGTCGCCATTTCCGGCCTGTTGCAGGTCGCCATCGTGGCCTTTGCCGCAGCAAGGCTCGGAATTCGCCTGAAACTTGAACGGCCCAAATTGACGCCCGACATGAAGAGACTTGTGGCTCTGGCGGTGCCGGGCCTCATTGCTGGTGGCATGGCCCAGATCAGCATCGTCATCTCGACCGTCATCGCCACGCTTCAGGACCGCGTGGTGTCCTGGCTCTATTATGCCGACCGTATTTTCCAGCTCCCGCTGGGCCTGGTTGGCGTTGCGGTTGGCGTCGTGCTACTGCCCGACCTCACCTATAAGCTCCGCGCCGGTGACCACAAGGCCGTCATCGAGAGCGAGAATCGTGCGCTCGAATTTGCGCTTCTTCTCACGCTCCCCGCCGCCATCGCGCTGTTCATCGCCTCCGGCCCCATCATGCGTGTCCTGTTCGAGCGCGGTGCCTTCACCACCATTGATGCGCGTGCCACCGCCGAGATGCTGTCGGCGCTGGCGCTAGGCTTGCCCGCTTATGTGCTGATCAAAGTTCTGCATCCGAGCTTCTTTGCTCGCGAGGACACTAAGACGCCGATGATTTTCGCTGGCATCGCCATGGCCGCAAACGCCGCGCTGAGTTTGGCGCTGTTCGTCATGTTAGGCGCGGTTGGCATTGCCATCGCCACGGCGCTTGCGGGCTGGATCGACGTGGCGCTTCTCACGACCGAATTGAAGCGGCGCGGGGAGTTTGCCCTGGACGACGCTTTCCGGCGTTCATTTATCGGCATCGTGCTCGCGACCGCCGCCATGGGGCTCAGCGTCTGGTGGCTCACCACCGGCCTTAATCCCTGGTTTGCGGCTGAAAATGGCATCTTCGTCCAGGTGCTGGCGCTGATGGCGCTGATTGCCGGCGGTCTTCTGACCTACCTCGTGGCCGGCACGCTTTTTGGTGCTATGAAGCCGAAAATTCTGCTGAAAGACCTGCTCGGGCGCTGATTTCTGCAAAAAAAGCGTAGTTTTCCAAAAGCCGACTCCCCGCTATATTGCAGTGCAACAAACTGGGGGAATTGCCAATGGAAGGCCGGCCGCGCCGTAGCGCGCTCTATATGCCTGGGTCGAACGATCGGGCGCTGGAAAAGGCGAAAGCCATTCCCGCTGACGCCCTGATCTTCGACCTCGAAGACGCCGTGGCGCCGGACGCCAAGGTCCAAGCCCGCGACCAAGTCTGCGGAGCGGTGAAGGCGGGCGGCTATGGCGGCCGCGAGGTGGTGATCCGGGTCAATGCCCTGGAGACACCCTGGGGCGCCGGCGACATCATCGCCGCCTGCGAGGCCGCGCCCGACGCCATCCTCGTGCCGAAGGTGATCCATTCAGGCGACATCATCTCTGCCGCCAAGCTCCTGCAAAGCGTGCAGGCGCCGGACAAGGTGCGGCTCTGGGCCATGATGGAGACGCCCATGGCTATCCTCAACGCGCGCACCATCGCCGCCACCGCCGTCTACAAGGACAACCGGCTCGACTGCCTGGTCATGGGCACCAACGATCTGATCAAGGAATCGCGTGCCCGGGCGCTCCATGACCGTTTCGCCGTGGTGCCCTGGCTGGCCATGACCCTCGTCGCGGCCCGCGCCTACAAGCTCGACATCATCGACGGCGTCTACAACGATTTCCGCGACGAGGAGGGCCTGCGCGATGAATGCGAGCGCGGCCGCATCCTCGGCATGGACGGCAAGACCCTGATACATCCGAGCCAGGTCGGGCCCTGCAACGAGATCTTCTCGCCGACGCAAGAAGAGGTCGACTGGTCGCGCCAGATCATCGATGCCTTCGGCCAACCGGAAAACGAGAAGAAGGGGGTCATCGTGGTGGACGGGCACATGGTGGAGCGGCTGCATTTCGTCATGGCCCAGCGCACCGTCGCCATCGCCGAGCAGATCCGGCAGATGGAGCGGGCCTGCGGCTAGCGTTCTGGTCCTTGCGCTTGGCCCGGCCCCAAGCCATAACGCCCAACATGCAAGAGACCTCGAAAAAGATCCGCGTTTTCTCGGGCGTTCAGCCGACTGGCAATCTGCATCTCGGCAACTATCTCGGCGCCATCAAGCGCTTCGTGGCGTTGCAAGATGAGCACGAGTGCCTCTATTGCGTGGTCGACCTTCACGCCATCACGGTGTTCCAGGACCCTGACGAGCTCACGCATAATACGCGCGAGGTGACGGCGGCCTTCATCGCCGCAGGGATAGACCCGACCCGCCAGATCATTTTCAATCAGAGCCAAGTCTCGGGTCACGCCGAGCTTGCCTGGATCTTCAATTGCGTGGCCCGCCTCGGCTGGCTGAACCGCATGACCCAGTTCAAAGAAAAGGCGGGCAAGGATCGCGAGAAAGCTTCCGCCGGGCTCTATGTCTATCCGAACCTGATGGCCGCCGACATTCTGCTCTATCACGCCACCCATGTGCCGGTGGGCGAGGACCAGAAGCAGCATCTCGAGTTGGCCCGTGACATCGCGCAAAAGTTCAACAACGATTTTGCCAAGACCATTGCCCGGGCCGACTATGCGGACGACTTCTTTCCCCTGCCAGAGCCGTTGATTGCCGGCCCCGCCACGCGCGTGATGAGCTTCCGTGACGGCGCTAAAAAGATGTCGAAGTCCGATCCGTCTGATCTCAGCCGTATCAACCTCACCGACGATCAGGACGCCATCGCCAAAAAGATTCGAAAGGCGAAGACCGATCCGGAGCCGTTGCCGTCTGAGGTTGAGGGTCTGGAGGCGCGGCCCGAGGCCGACAATCTTATCGGCATCTATGCCGCGCTCGCCGGCACCGACAAAGCGTCGGTGCTCGGTGACTATGGCGGCGCGACGTTCTCCACGCTCAAGGAAGCGCTGGCCGAACTCGCCACGGCGAAGCTCACACCCATTGGCGATGAGATGCGCCGCCTCATGGCCGATCCCGAAGAGATCGACCGGATATTGGCCGACGGTGCAGGCCGCGCCCACACCATCGCCGACCCGATCCTGGCCAAGACCAAGGACATTATCGGTTTCATTCGCAGCTAGGCGGTGGGACTATCTGCTCGCGTTTCTTGACGGACACGTAGGAGAGAAATCGATGCCGTCCTATCGCTTCCTGTTCGTGACAGGCCGGGTCGACGAACGAGGTCCACGGGCCGGCTGACTTTATCGGCAGCGAAATCCTGAACGGCAAATGGATGCGGCAGGGCGACTTAAAAGCCGTGTCGGTTGCGCCGCCCCTACGACCGGGAACATGGCATCTCTACAATGGTGCCGAGGACCCGGGCGAGACCCA
>JAGPVD010000165.1 GCA_018067145.1 Methyloceanibacter sp. | reverse complement strand
AAGCTCGGTGGCGCCCCAGCCAAACACGCTTGCGGCATAGATGCCGCCGAAGGCGAACACGGCTCCCAGACCGTCTGCATAGAGCATGCGTGCCAAGAGAAAGAGCGCGACGGTGCGATGGTGACGCAAGAGATCCTTCATGGTGCCGGCGAGACGGCCGAGGCTCGCCCGCACCGCATTCTCTGTCGGGGCCTCGTTGGGCTGGTCCGGCGTGAACAAAAAAAGCGGCAGCACAAATACGAAATACCAGAGCGCGGAAAACGGACCGATGAGCCGGTCGCCTTCACGGGTCGTGGGATCGATTGGGATGAGAGGATCAAGCCCAAGCAGCGTCTTGCCGGTCGTCGGATCGGCGACCAGGAGACCCGCGACGAGAGCGAGGCTTATTAACCCGCCGACATAGCCAGCGGCCCAACCAACACCGGACAAGGTTCCGAGCCGCTTATCGGAGATGAGCCCGGGCATCATAGAATTGGTGAACACGGTAGCGAGCTCGGCGCCAAGCGTGGCGGCGCCAAAGGACACGAGCACAAATGGCACGAGCCAATGCTCGCCGGGAATCGCGAACCACAACCCGCAAAGGCCAGCGATGAGGAGGGCGGAAAACACAGCGATCCAAGGTTTGCGCGGGAGGCCTGCATCGGCGATGGCGCCGAGCACCGGCGCCAGGAGTGCGGCGATCAATTGCGCACCCCCGGTGGCATAGGCCCAAAGCGTTTGGCCATAGGCCGGGTCGTCCATGAATCCGTTCACGAAATAGGGCGCGAACAGGAAGGTGACGACGAGCGTGTAGAAGGGCTGCGTCGCCCAGTCGAACATCACCCAGCCGAAGAGCCCGCGCCTGGTCGCATGTTCGTTTGCGTTACGTGAGTTCGGTGACATCGTGCACAATCGGAGACTTGGGCGAAGGGCCGCAATCGGCAATCACGGCATGTTCATCCGGGGTGATGGGCTGCATGGCCTAGGATGTTTCTGCCCGCAATCGACGCCGCACGCTTCGCCACTATGGCGATAATGGCACGTTTGGGAACTAGCAATCGCGAACGAAAATGCGCGCCACGAGGGGAACCATGCGACGGACTAGCATTCTTGCGATTTTGTTCAGCGCCGGGTTCGGCCTCTCTGGGCTGGCATTGGCGCAAGGGCCCGGCATGGCGGGCGGCGTCGCGTTCAAGTTCGGTCCTGACCTCGCCGCCAGCGACTGGCGCTACATGAGTTTCCCGCACCGTCCGGGCGTCAAGTTTACTGCGCGCGGCGACGATACCGTGATCGTGCAGACAAACGCCGGCGTCGGGGTTCTTTGGCATCCCGTGCCACGGAAAGTTTCGAAGGCCAGTAAAGCGCGGTGGCGGTGGCGCGTCACCGAAGGCGTCGGCCCAACGGATCTCACCAAGAAGGGCGGTGACGATCGGACGCTCGCCGTCTATTTCGCCTTCGCCGATGATAAGGAGGCCGTGGGGGACATCGATCTCGTGGACCTGTTGCGGCGCAAGCGCAGCGACGTCCTGATGTATGTGTGGGGCGGCGGCGTGAAGCCAGGGACAATGCTACCGCTGCCGTATTTCAGTGGTCGCGGCCGCACGGTCGTGAAGCGCGCGGCGAATACGAAGAGCGGCGTGTGGTTCGACGAGAAGGTCGACGTTCGCGGTGACTTTCGCCGTGCCTTTGGACGCGTGCCGGGACGGCTCGTCGCCATCGCGGTATCCAGCGACGCCGACGACACGGGCGGTCTGAACGTCGCCGCGGTGGCCGATCTCTGCGTCAAGTAGCCCTGGAGAGGCCCATGTCTACGCCTACGCTGGCGGCGTCATTACACCCTTCACACCGGGGATATAGAGCGTGCGCGAAGGGAAGGCGAACTCGATGCTCTCGCCCTCGAAGGCGCGAAAGATCCCGAAATTAATCCTCTCCTGCACGTCCATATATTTGGCGTAGTCGGGGCTGAGCACCCAATAGACCAGCTCGAACTCCAAGGCGGATTCGCCGAAGCTCCGGAAATGCGCCCGATCGAAACGCGCCATGTTCTCGGCGTCGACAATGTCTTTGGCGAGACCCGGAATGCGCTCAAGCTTGCTCCCTGGCGTATCGTAAGTGGCGCCGAGCACGGTGACGACGCGGCGCTCGGTCATGCGTTTATAGTTGTGGATCCGTGAGCTCACGAGATCGGAATTCGAACACGCGATTTGCTCGCCAGTGAGGCTACGGATGCGCGTGGTTTTGACGCCGATCCGCTCCACGGTGCCGCTCTGGTTCCCGGCCACGATGAAGTCGCCGACCTCGAACGGCCGATCGAGCACGATGGCGAGCGAAGAAAACAAGTCCCCCAGCACGCTCTGCGCGGCGAGCGCAACGGCAATGCCGCCAATGCCGAGACCGGCGACCAGCGCGGTGACATCGAAGCCGAGATTTTCGAAGATCAGCAGGAACGCGACCAGCCAGATCACGAGCCGCACAGTGGACTTGATCAACGATAAGGCGTTGCGCATCGCCGTCTTGGTCTTAAGCGGCGCCAATCGCCAGGCGACGAATGCCGAAGCAATGCGGTCGGCCCAAAGCGCGCCCTGGATAAACAAGGCGATGATGAAGGCGGAGTGGACCAGGCTGTGGATGTTTGCCGGGAGATCGAGGAATGTCGTCCCGGCGTAGATCGAGGCAATAATCAAAAAGAGCGTCCAGGTCCTGGCCACGACGTCGCGGAACACTGTCGGCCAGTGGAGTTCATCGTCGTCCGGCACCGGAGCCGGCAGACGGCGGATCAGGAACCACCGAACCAGAAGCGTTACGATGAACACCGAGACGGCAATAACTGCCGCCAGAGCCCAGTCCGACAGGCCGTTGCCATATAGCTCGCTAGCCAGCAGCTCTTCCATAATGGTCCCTTTTTGACGTCGGCGACGCCGTCTAATCTAGAGGCGTGCGCGGGCTTCGCCACCCCCCTGGCGCGATTGGTCGCCCATGAAATGGCCTTCGGAGTGCCCTAGCGGCTGCGATCGCCACTCTTGAGTGTTGCGATAATGAAACAAGTGCAAAGATTCTTCGGGCGCGCCGGAGCCTCGGCGGCCGCTGCTTCTTCGCCCAAGAGGTCTTCGTTTCCTACTAAGGCCGCGCAGTTACGCGATTTTCTGCAGCAAACAACTGTCCACCGGAACCCACAGGTCTGACAGGACGTTAGGCAATCAGAAGGCTTTGCTAGCCAAAGTTAGGGGCCTCTTTTAGTGTGATTCGTGAACCATTTTGGGGGGACTCACGGAGGCTCGCTAAGAGACCCATTCGGCTACGGGGAGCGAGTACGTTGAGCAGGCGCATGACAAGGGTCGAGGCGGCAAAGGTCGCCAGGAAAACTCTCTCAACTCTTTCAATCTGCCTTGGCGTTGCGGCTTTGGCGGCGACTGTTGCCGTTGTGCCGGCTGATGCCAAGAAGCGGAAGAAAACGGTCAAAGTCGAACGCACACTCGCCACGACCGAAGCCCACCAGCCGATGACACTCATCGTCTCGCTCCGCAACCAGAAAGTCGACATCTACCGAGGCACGACGCTGATCACCAGCTCGAGCGTCTCGACCGGCAAGCGCGGTCACGCGACCAAAGCCGGTGTATTCAGTATCCTGGAGAAGAGGCGGCGCCACTACTCAAACCTCTATAACGGCGCGCCGATGCCATGGATGCAGCGGTTGACGTGGTCCGGCACGGCGCTTCATGCCGGTGTGGTCCCTGGTTACCCCGCGTCCCATGGCTGTATCCGCCTGCCTTATTCCTTCGCGCCCAAGCTGTTCTCCATCACCGATGTGGGCGGCCAGGTGGTGGTGGCCCACGGCAAAGTGACACCTAAGCTGATCGAGCACAGCGAGCTGTTCCAGCCGCTGCCGTTGCCCGCGCCGCCGTCCCTGGCGAAGCAAGACGACCAGCCCAAGCAGATGCGCCGGTCGAGCAATGAGACCGCACCCGCCTTTGGTTCCAGTCTGCCTATCGTGCTGGCCAAGGCCGAGACGTCTGATATCGCCGCCACGCACGCGCCGGTCGCGCAGCAGCAGACCGAGACAGAACCTCGTGCGGCGGTTGG
The DNA here is from genome assembly GCA_018067145.1 of Methyloceanibacter sp. Lineage (GTDB taxonomy): Bacteria > Pseudomonadota > Alphaproteobacteria > Rhizobiales > Methyloligellaceae > Methyloceanibacter. Next base: position 1,280 of record JAGPVD010000165.1, on the reverse strand, counting down.
GACCCCGGCTCAGCGCTCTGTCTCCGTCGCGCTCCAGGAAGACACCAGGGTCCATGCCATTGACCCCCATGCCGTGCCATTTGTGGGCAGCGGGTCTCATGGCATCGCCGCGAAGCCACCAGCAAACGCCGTGCAAAGCCACGCCGAGGTCAGCACGTTCGACGACTTCACGAAGCTTCAGAGCAAGCCTGCAGACTCAGGCGAGCCAGCAGCACCCGCGCCAAGCGCCGTTGTGCCGACGGCGAGCGCGCCAACTGAAGCGGTCGAGCCGCAAGCCGAACCGATCCTGTCACTCTCCGCCACCGTGGTCGAGGCAGAGGAGCCCGCTCCGCCCGCTCTGCCTGTGAAGCTCTCGGCCACCGCCATCAAGCTCGGCGCCGGCGCTGCCGCCGCCGCAATTGAGGCCGCTCTGCCTGTGAAGCTCTCGGCCACCGCCATCAAGCTCGGCGCCGGCGTTGCCGCCGCCGCAATTGAGGCCGCCGAGCCCCGCTCAACCGCGCCGTTGCGTATCCTGGTGACGCGCAGCACCAAGCGCGACCGGATGATTGGCGTCCAATACATCCTGGCTTCCATGGGCTTTCTTGAGGTTCAGAACTTCGACGGCACGTTCGGCCGGAAGACGGCCCAAGCGATCAAGGCCTTTCAGAATGCCAACAACATGGCTCCGACCGGCGCCTTCACCGACGATGTGGTGAAGCGGATCTATGACGCCGCCGACAAGAAAGAGCCCCCGACCGGCCATCTGTTCGTGCGTCAGGAGTTCGACGCTGTGTTTGATACGCCGGTACGCTTCCGCAATCCGGACGCCAAACTTGGCACGCACCTCTTCACAGTGATGAATTTTGGGCCTGACGATACCAAGGCGCAATGGATGGCCGTCAGCCTGAAGGGCGATGACGACCCTTCAATAGTGCTCGACCGGATCGTGATCCCCGACGATGTTCGTCAGAACATTTCGGTGCGTCTGACGCCCGGCTCCTCGCTGGTGATCGCCGACACGGCCATCAATTCAGCGACCCTGCCGAAGGGCGCGGACTTCCTGGTGTGGGACAACAGTCAGCCAGCGAAGGTCCATCGCGCAAGCGTCGCGAAGCCCCGCGCACGAAAGAGGCGGCGTGTCACCACGCAGCGCCGTGTCGCACCAACCCAAGCGCGCCGCGCGCGCCGCTATTATCGCAGGCCGGGCTGGCCCTTCTAGCGCTCGCTCGCATCCTCCCCTAGCGCCACTCTGCGAGGCCACGTTCGCCTGGACGAGATCACGTCCGGACGCTGCTGGGTGA
>JAGPVD010000184.1 GCA_018067145.1 Methyloceanibacter sp. | reverse complement strand
CCTGGGCCCGCGTTGGGACACATGACTAGGAGGAAGCCGAGGGATCTGGGTGTGCCCTATGGGGAAAGCTCCAAGCAGGTTCAGCCGAGGGTGTTGCGAGACGGTAATGCTTTGTATCATTTCCCCTGAATTGGTGCGCCTGAGCGTCTTTTACGGAGTGCCTTGGCACCAGTTTGGACGCATTAGACGTCGTCAATTTTCCTTCACCCAAACCGATACCGGCCCTGAACGCGATGCAGTTCAGGGGATGGCTGCAAGATGTTGACGTGCGTCTCGTCATGCGGCGGCTTTTCTGGGCGGTGCCCGGGATTGCGGTTTCTGTCCGCGTCGGAAGGTCTCGATAATGCGCATTGCGGCACCGCAATCGGGGCATGGTTCTCGCAGTGTGAGCGGGTTGACCTTGGCGGCTAGCGGGTCATCCTGTTTGGCGGTTTGTGCGCCCAGTAGTTTGCGAACCTTTGCTATATTGGCCTTTCGCCCGGAACTGGCGAGCAGGCCATAATGGCGGATGCGGTGGAACCGGTCCGGAAGCACATGGATGAGAAAGCGCCGGATGAACTCGGGAGTGGCCAACCGCATGGCCTTTTGTTTGTCCCCATTCTTAATCCGGTAGTCTTTCCATTGGAACGCGACGGTGTTGGCATCGGCACTGATCAAACGGCTGTTTGAGATCGCCACCCGGTGGGTATATCGGCTGAGATAAGCCAGCACGGCCTCGGGCCCACCAAAGGGTGGTTTGGCATAGACCACCCATTCTATTTTGCGCATCGGGGCGAGATATGCGGCGAAGGCCTGTGGCTCCGACAGCCCGGGCAGATCACCGAAGAAGGCCAGTTCGCCCGCGCGATGCAGGGCCAGCAGCCCTTCAATGAACAGGCGTCGAAAGTGCCGTGACAAGACCCGCACGTGCAGGAAGAAGCCCGGTTTGCACGCGACCCAGCGGTTGCCACGTGGCGACAGGCCGCCACCTGGGACGATCATGTGGATATGAGGATGATGGGTCAGTGCCGATCCCCAAGTGTGCAGAACGCTGGTCATGCCAACCCGTGCGTCGAGCCGCTTGGGATCGGCTGCAATTGTCATCACCGTTTGCGCAGACGCCTTGAACAGCAGGCCGTATACGGCCTTCTTGTTCCAATATGCGATACGGGCGATCTCTGCGGGTACCGTGAAGACGACGTGGAAATATTCCACCGGTAACAGATCCTCTGCCCGTGCAGCCATCCAGTCACGCGCTGCTGGTCCCTGACATTTGGGGCAATGCCGGTTCTTGCAGGAATTGTAAGCGATGTGCTGATGATCGCATTCTGTGCAGGCGGCGACATGCCCGCCGAGCGCCTCGGTCCGGCAGGCTTCAATTGACGACATTACTTTGAGCTGGCTCAGGCTGATGTGCCCGGCGTTGGCCCGCCGCCACGCAGGGCCGTAGGCACGGAAAATATCAGCGACCTCCAGCCTGGGCCCACTGCCCGACAGTCGCTGCTTGCAGCGATGAGAGGGGGGCACCCCGGCTCCGATTACTCCGGTCTGCGTTTGCGAGTCTGTACGTTCAGCCGTTTGAGGGCCTCAAACGGGCTCACCGTGTCCCGGATCGTCTTGGTGGCGACTTTGGTGTACTGGGCGGTGGTTGTCAGTTTGGCATGGCCCAGCAGAACCTGAATGACCCGCACATCCGTACCCGCTTCCAACAGATGGGTTGCGAAGCTGTGTCTCAAGGTATGCAGCGTGGCTGGCTTCGAAATGCCAACCAGATGCTTGGCCGAGTTGAACGCTCGGCCCAATTGCCTCGACGTGACCGGATTGATCTTTGGCTTGCCCGGGAAGAGCCAACCCTCGGGTCGCGCCTCACACCAGTAATCCCGCAGCAGGTCCCTCAGATCCGGCGACAACATCACCTTGCGATCTTTGCGCCCCTTGCCCTCATCGACATGGATCAGCATCCGGTCGCTGTCGATATCGCTGACCTTGAGATTGCAGACCTCCGACGCCCGCAGACCTGCACCATAGGAAATACTGAGCGCCGCGCGATACTTCAGTCCGGGCCCAGGGGCTGCAGCGAGAAGCTCTGAGACGTCTTCGATACTCAGCACCGTCGGCAACTTCCGGGGCTGCGTTCGGAACTGCATGTACTTCTTCATCCCTTCGCGCCCGCAGGTCTTCCCAAACAGGAACCGCAACGCCATGACCCTCGCGTTGTAGGTCGTCGGCGTCACGTCTGTATCGGTCATGTGCAACTGATAGGCGCGGAGATCATCTGGTGTCGCGGTATCCGGCGAGCGCCCCAGGAACCCTGCAAAATCCTTGACCGCCCGAATGTGCGCCTTCTGGGCTTTATCGCCCATCCCGTGGATGCGCATGTCTTCGATCATCCGCTCACGCAGCGGGGTTGTCTTCTCCTGTGTCATAGGATCCTCCTGTTTGACGATTGAGAAAGTCCCAATCGTCAAACAGGTTCGTCATATCTCAAAATGCGCAGCGTTCACGGCAACTCCCGACACCCGCAACAAACGCCATTGCCGCGGTAGCGGCTTCGTCCTTGTCC
>JAGPVD010000142.1 GCA_018067145.1 Methyloceanibacter sp. | reverse complement strand
GCTGGTATGTGGCCATCGCAGGCCGGCCCGCGGTGCGACGCGGCTGGGACGTGATGGGTGAGGGCCGTGAGTTACCCATGCCGTAGCTGCGCATGCCTTGAGCGGTTCTGGGCTAGCGTGGCAGGGTCCCCAGGCGCGTTGGAAGGACCGAGGAGGACAGGGTTTTGCGCAAGGCCGTGCTCGTGCTGTTTGTGCTTTTCGTCGCCGGCGCGCTCGTCTTTTATCTTCTGACGATCCCGGTGACGGTGCCCGCGTCGGCGCTGCCAGATCACGTACCCGATCCCGACAATGGGAAATACATGTTCACCGCCGGCGGTTGCGCCGAATGTCACGCGGCGCCGGCCGGGTCTTGCGACGATCTCAATATCAAAGACGAGACGGTGCTGGCGGGTGGCCGCTGCCTAAAGACGGATTTCGGCGTCTTTCACGTGCCGAATATTTCCCCCGACAAAAATACGGGCATCGGCAAGTGGACCACGCTCGATTTCGTCACTGCCATGAAGCGCGGCGTTGCGCCGGGCGGCGTCCATCTCTACCCAGTCTTTCCGTATACGTCCTATCAGCGGATGAGTTACGATGACCTGATCGATCTCAAGGTCTATCTCGATACGCTGCCGGCGGTGAGCCATGAAGCACCGGCCCACGCGCTTCGCTTCCCGTACAACATTCGCCGTGGGCTAGGTCTGTTCCAGCGGCGCCATGTGGACGGCGAAAGCTTCGCGCCAGATCCAAAAGTCAGCGATGAAATAAACCGTGGGGCCTATCTCGCCATGGGCCCGGGCCACTGCGCGGAATGTCACTCACCTCGTGATGTCCTTGGCGGTATCATCGCGGGACAAGAATTTGCCGGCGCGCATAGTCCAGAAGGCGATGGCGTCGTGCCTAACATCACGCCGAGCGATGATGGCATCGGCGATTGGGACGAGTCGGACATCTCTTATCTGCTTGAGACCGGCAACACGCCCGATTTCGACGTGATTGGTGAAACCATGGCTCCCGTGCAGGAGAACATGGCCAAGCTCACATCTCAGGACCGCGAGGCTATCGCCGCCTTCCTCAAGTCGCTGCCACCGCGTCCCGATGCGGTGCGGGATTCATCAGCGGCAGATGCCGATGAGGCCGGGGAATAGGCGCTGTCGCCGTCCAATTAGCCCGTCCGTCAATCTCTCGCCGCCATCGCCCATTAGGGTCGTGTGGCTGACGCTTCTTGACGAGCGCGCGGCTTGCCCCAATTCTTGCGCTGGAATGGGATCAAGTGTGTTGAGGGTGTACCCTGCGTTTTTGGGGTAATTGCACGGGTTTGCGCTGAGGGTATCCATGTCTGAGAGATTGGGAGGCGGGCGAAGCCTAGTATTCGGGCTCGTCATTGCGGTTGTGGGCGTGGCCGGGTTCGGGTCTGCGTCCCTGGCTGTGGTGACGCCGGAGACTGAGGCGACCCAAGCGACGCCGCCTGAGCCTCTGGACAAAAAGGCCGATGGGACTGCCCGCGCGCAGCGTTGTTTCGCTGAGCTTGGTTTTTACAAGGGCCCGATCGACGGCAAGGCGAACGACGCAACCTGGACGGCGTATTGGCACTTCAAGAACGAACACGGCCTCAAAGCTTACAGCAACTTCTTCGCCGAGCCGGTGCAGCAGAAGCTCGACGAGCTTTGCAAGGTTGAGCCAGTCGCTGAAGCCGAGCCTCAGCCGGTGGTTGACTCCGAACCCAAAGAACCGGCGCTGCCAGCGGAAGTCGTGGCGGATGCCAACGACGTGACGGCGACCTTGGCCTCCGACATGTGGCCCGATCAGGTGAGCGAGGAAGAGCCGCCGGAGCCGCCTTTACCGTCGACGCGGTTCGACATCGACTGCCTGCCCGAAGACCTGATAGAGGTTCTGCGCAAAGCCCATGGCGATGCAGTAAGGGCACGGGCCTGCCTGTCTTCCTGTCTGCCGTCACCGGCGGGCTTGGCTCAGTCCGAGCTTGATGATTTGCAAAATCGCTATGGCGTGACCTGGTGCCGTGGCTGCGTGCAAATCCAGGCGCATCTGTCTCTCGACGATGTTCGTCGGATCGAGCGCGAGGGAAATCTCGACCTTTGCACGACGCCGCCGCGCCATCTTCCGCGCCCCGGTAGTGGCAACGGAAATGTTGTGAAGTCCCATGCGCGCATTCGCGATTTCTATCGGGCGCTGCCACCCGCGGCGGAGGATGGCGACGCGATCGCCGTTGTGCTCGGCAATAGCGCTTATGAAAATCTGCCGGCGGCGGAGACCGCGCGGAATGACGCTGGCGCCATGTATTTTTTCCTGACGGAGCATCTCGGCTATCGCCAGGATCACATCATCGATATGCGCGACGCGAAGAAGGCCGATCTTGAGTGGCTCTTCGGGGAGGCGCCGGGGTCCGAGGGTGAGCTTGCCCGTCTGGTTCGCAGCTGGCCCGACGCCAAAGTGACTGTCTATTATTCGGGTCACGGCGGGACCAACAGCGATCACAGCGAGACCTATCTCTTGCCCATCGATGCGGAGCCCTATCGCGAGGAACGGGCCGGCTATCCGTTGTCGACGCTTTACGCCAATCTCGCCGCGCTGAAGGCCAAGTCCGTGCTCCTTCTGCTTGAGAGTGAGTTTGGCGGCGACCACGGCGGCCAAGTGCTGCCGCCCAATCTGCCCGAGACCACGAGCTCGGTGCTGCCGCCCGAGCCGATGTCCACGGTCACCGTTCTTGCCGCCGCCGACCGGGGCCAGCGTAGCCTGATCGATACGAGCTATGACGTTGGCCTCTTTACGCGGTATTTGATCGAGGGGCTGGCGGGCAACGCCGATGTCTATCCCGTGGGCAATGGCGATGGCGTGGTCGATAGCGCGGAGATCTATGCTTATACGGCTGCCATGGTGCGGCTCGCAGCGCGGAAAACCTTCGGGTTGTTGCAAGAGCCAGTCTATTCGAGCCTGACCACACCCGGACTGTCGAACCCGGACGCTACTGCCGCCAAGCCCAACTAGTCAGCTTTTGAAAAGTCCTCTACAAGAGGGCCTGTATCTCTTTGCCGGCGCGCAAGCGGACTTGCCCCAAAAAGTACGACTGACAAGGGCACCCCTAACATTGGCAATCTCGTGTGGGAGTACGCATGGGATGGACGTTTTCGCTTCAGCCGCGGAACTTCTCCGTCATCGCCGCCCCGAGCGGCCGGTCCTCGCCCTTAGGCCCCACACCGTGCTTCGCGCGGCGAAGTGGTTTGTCGCCAATTTTCCGGGTCCCGTACTTTACGCCGCCAAGGCCAATGACACGCCTCAGGTCATCGATGCCTTGGTCGAAGCCGGCATCACCGCCTTCGATGTTGCCTCTTTGGTTGAGATCGATCGGGTGGCGTCGGTCAAAGACGCCGAACTCTATTTCATGAACCCGGTGAAGTCGCGCGGCGCCATCGCCCGCGCCTATCAGGAGTTCGGCGTCCGGCGCTTCGCCTTCGATTCCGCCGACGAACTCGACAAGGTTATTGAGGAGACGGGCGGGGCGCACGACCTCACCCTGTTTCTCAGGATCGCCTGTCCTAATACCCACAGCCTGATCCCGCTGGAGGGGAAATTTGGCGCGTCACAGGAAGAAGCGCCAGGGCTTCTGCTTAAGGCTCGCCAGCGCGCGATCCGTCTCGGCATCACCTTCCATGTGGGCTCACAGGCTGTGGTACCAGCCGCCTTCGGCGAGGCGCTTCGCCAAGTCGGGCAGTTGATCCTGTCATCGGGCGTGCTGGTCGATGCCATCGACATTGGTGGCGGCTTCCCGAGCCGCTATCCCCATTCCGATCCGCCAGATCTTGCTGCCTTCATGGCAGAGGTGATGCGGGAGGCGGATGAGCTTGCGGTCAAACATTCCTGCGAGCTTTTGTGCGAGCCGGGCCGGGCGCTCGTAGCCGAGGCGGAATCGGTCATCGTCCGCGTCGATGCCCGTCGCGGCAATGCGCTCTACATCAATGATGGGGCGTTCGGCACGCTGTTCGACGCCGCTTATTCCGGTTTCCGTTTCCCGGCACAACTCGTCACCCCGTCGCGCGGTAGTCCTGAGCCCGACACCGAGTTTGTCCTCTACGGGCCCACTTGCGACAGCTCGGATTTCTTGCCGGGGCCTTTCGTGCTGCCTGCCTGTGTGAACGAGGGGGACTATCTGGAGATCGGCCAGGTCGGCGCTTACGGCCGTGTCTTGGCGAATCGTTTCAATGGGTTCGGTGTGTTCGATGAGGTGGTGCTGACGGACGAGCCCATGCTCTCCATGTATGACTGCGCCGAGGATGAGGCGACCGACGCCCGCTGGCCAGCCCGGGCCTAAGCGCCAGGCCCCTCATAACGAAAGAGGGCCAGGGCGTCCGCTTACGGCGTTCACGAACGCGCGGGAGCTGTAAACGCGGCATCTCCCTAATGAGAGTGTGTACTGACGGCGGTTGGCCCAATGGGCTATAAGGCGCCCACAAAGCTCGATCAGAAGCCAGTAGGGGGGCTCTCGACGATGAACACGGACACTCTTGAGACTGTTTGGGCGCCTCGCGTCCTCAGCATCCTGCGCATCGTCGCGGCGCTGATTTTCTTCGAGCACGGCTCCGCGAAACTGCTCGGCTTTCCGGCGTCGAACTTCTCGCCTGAAGTCATGTCGCTGCCGTGGATAGCTGGCGTACTTGAGATCGTGGGTGGTGCCTTGCTCGTGGTCGGCCTGTTCATCCGGCCGACGGCCTTCGTCCTCTCAGGCCTGATGGCGTTCGCATACTGGATGGCCCATGCGCCAAAAGATTTTCATCCGCTCCTGAACGGAGGAAACGCCGCGATCCTGTTTTGCTTCGTGTTTCTCTACATCGCTTTCGCCGGCGGCGGGCCTTGGAGTCTTGATGCCATCTTCCGGCGGAAGAGCTAGATTCTGGATTGGCTTGGTGGGCGGTACTGGATTCGAACCAGTGACCCCTGCGATGTGAACACAGTGCTCTACCAGTTCGTCGCCTGACGGCTCCTCGCAAAAGATCACAAAATCAGCTGCTTGCGCAGCTTACGTTTTTTCTCTGGACTAACTAATACCCGTTCGTTCAGGCCGGGGCTGTGACGCAGCTGCGACAGAAGCGGGAAAGGAGCCCCCCGCTTCGCTTCAACTTCTTATTCTCTAGCTAATAGAGAGTTGAAGTGGTCCGGCGCTCTGTCGGCGGTGTGCGTCCACCAGGGGGGTTACCTGGCCCCCCAACGGTGACTATAGGGGGCAGCGTGCCCCACGATAGCGCCCAGCAACATCCATTGTGCAATGCAGCATAAACCGCTTGCAATTTATTGTGCAGTGCATCATATAGGTCATATGATTAACCAGACCGCTAAAGCGGTACCGCATAAGGAATACGAAATGACAGCACATCCGAAGACTGCTGAAGAGTTTCAGAAGGTCGGCAAAGAGGGCTTCGAAGCCGTAGCCCGCTCTTACGGCGACGCGAACAAGGGCTTCCAGGCCATTATCGCCGAGGTCACGGATTATTCGAAGAAGGCGTTTGAGGAAGGCACTCACGCTTTTCAGCAGTTTGCCGGCGCCAAGTCGGTCGAGCAGGCCGTTGAGATTCAGTCCCAGTTCGCCAAGAAGGCCTACGACGCCCACATTGCTCAGATGACGAAGCTCGGTGAGATGTATGTCAGCCTGGCGCAGAACGCGTTCAAGCCACAGGCTCGCTAAAAACGTCTCCAAAGCACTTCGCGATTAAAATCGAAGGTCCGGGGCTCAGCCTCGGGCCTTTTTTCGTGACCCCACCCGTTCGCGGCGTTGTGCTTCCCCCAAGGGCCTATGGGACCCATGACGGTGAGTAGGGGGGTATCCGTCTTCTGCGTCAGTCGCCAGCAAGAGCGGTGCAGTGTTGCGGCGTGGCGAGCTGCATCGATGTCTGCTTGCTCACGCGTCTTGCAGGCTCAGACGTAGACGAGCGCCTGACCGTTAGCGTCCAGCACCTTGAAGCCGCCCGATATCTCTTCGACTTGCCAGGGCGGTGGGAAGCGGCGTGATGACATTTGGAGCCTCCCTCAAAGCTCCCCCCGCCCGCCGAGCATAGCAGCCTGGGGTCATGCGCCAAGGTTGCAGGCCCACGGCCGTGTTCGCCTAGAATGTTCGCCTGTAGAGGCTTAACTCCGAGCGAATGATAAGTCGGGTGATTGAGAAGGCCCCTTCGGCACTGATGCGGATGTCCACGAGAAGAACATCGGGCACGGCTTGGTTATGTCCGGGACGATGATATCGAGTCCGGGGGCGCTGAATTCCTCATTCATAAGCAAAAGCGAGAGCCATATGGCGCAGCCACTGTAGTGGACACAAGCCAAGCAATGGCTGGTGTCTCGGAAACGATTCAAATCGGTGGTGCGAAATCGGCTCATGGGCCTGCCCTATCCCAACATCTCGGGACATAAACCATTGTAGGGCAACCAAGCGGCAGATTTGCGACAGATGCGGCGGGGCTTACAGAGCTAGAGCGGGACCGCAACCCGCAATGGCCGCGAGCGCGGCGTCAGTGAGAACCCTCAAATTTGAAGGACACGCTCACTTTGGCCCGATAGGCTTCCACCTTGCCGTCGGTGATAACGAGGTCCTGACTCACCACCTCGGCCACGCGTAACTCGCGCAAGTTCTCCGCTGCACGCTCAACCGCGTTCTTGGCCGCCTCCTCCCAAGAGTTCGGGCTCGTGCCAATCAGCTCAATGACTTTGTAGACACTCATAAGCTATCTCCTCCTCAAACTCATGCGCTGGCCGAGAGGCACAGGTGAGCGTTTCTAACATGTTTTCCGCGGGCAGGCCCGTTCAGGTTTGTCTGACAATGCCCCGTCGGCTCTTCTTTGAGCCAGCGCAAAGATTTACTATTATGCAGGGTCCAAGGTCTTCGGACCTAAGATTGGAAGACTCGGTCGGTATGCGATTATACTGGCAAAACGGCCGCAACCTGCTCGCAGCAGTACTTTTTATAGTGATTGGTGTGATAGCTGGCGTTCGCGCGGGCCACAGTGAGCCTCTTGTTGCAGAGTTCTTAGACAAGGTTGATATCTCTGCGCTCGTGCCGGGCGCAGATAGTTTCGGCAAGTTGCGTGACGACATTCCGGTCGTTCCAGCGCTTAAAAACGGTGAGCCGATCGGCCACGTTTTTCTCACGTCAGATTTTGTGACGACGACCGGTTACTCCGGCAAACCAATCCATGTGGTGGTGGGCGTTGATGACGATGCCACCGTCACTGGCGTGAAACTTGTCAAACACTCCGAGCCAATTGTCCTCATTGGTATTCCGGATTCGAAGATCCAGGCGGTTATGGATAAATACGCCGGACTGGATCTCATCAAGGAAGCCGAGTCCGGTGGCTCTGCGCATGAACTGGAGATCGTGTCCGGCGCTACCGTTACGATCATGGTGATCGATGACTCAATAGTCCGCTCTGGCTTGAAGGTTGCGCGCGCTCTCGGCTTGGGTGGTTTGACGGCCGAACTCTCATCCGAAGGACAGAAGAAAGAGCTTTTGCGGCCAACCGGCGACGAGGTTTCGGTTTCCGATTGGCAGACCTTGACCGGCGACGGTTCCGTACGCTCGTTACGCCTGGATGTCGGCCAGATAAATCAGGCATTCGCCGATAGCGGTGATCATCGAGCCATCAAGAGGCCTGAAAAGGGGAAGGCGGACGATACGTTCATCGACCTGCATGTCGCCCTAATCAGCGCGCCGGAAATGGGCCGCACATTGCTGGGCGACGATGAATACGAAAACCTAGGAAAATGGCTGGACGAGGGCGAGGAGGCCATCCTCGTGCTCGGTCGCGGCAAGTACTCGTTCAAGGGTTCCGGCTATGTGCGCGGCGGTATCTT
>JAGPVD010000139.1 GCA_018067145.1 Methyloceanibacter sp. | reverse complement strand
GCACCGATGCAGGCGTGCATGCTCTGGGGCAGGTCGCCCATATCGACCTCACCAAGGACTGGCCGGTTGAGAAGGTGCGCGATGCGCTGAACGCCCAACTCCGGCCAGACCCGATCAGCATCATCACCTGCGAAGAGGTGCCCGAGGGCTTCGATGCGCGGTTTTCAGCGAAGACCCGCCACTATCTCTACCGCATCGCCAATCGCCGCAGCCCGCCTGCGCTTGCCCGGGAACGCACCTGGCATGTCATCTACCGGCTCGACGCCGAGGCCATGCACGAGGCGGCGCAGCTTCTCGTCGGCCATTACGATTTCACCACATTCCGTTCCACCGAATGTCAGGCGGCCTCGCCGATGAAGACCCTGGACCGTCTTGCCGTCACTCGCGATGGCGACGAGGTCAGGATCGAAACCTCCTCGCGCTCCTTCCTGCACAACCAGGTACGCTCCATGGTGGGCTCGCTGAGGCTGGTGGGTGGCGGGAAATGGACCGCTGACGATTTGAAAAAGGCGCTTGAAGCGCGCAAACGCAGCGCTTGTGGGCCTGTGGCACCCGCTCACGGCCTTTACCTGGTCAAGGTTGACTATTAAGCCAAGACGACAGGGCGGACGGTTGGGGGCAATTCAGGAAACATGATTAGGCGCATCGCCACCGTTGGCGGGCTCACGCTCGTCTCGCGCCTCACGGGCTTTGTCCGGGACGTGGTCATGGCCGCGACCCTCGGCGCCGGGCCCATCGCCGACGCATTCTTCGTCGCTTTCCGCCTGCCAAACCATTTTCGGGCCATCTTCGCGGAGGGTGCCTTCGCTGCTGCTTTCGTGCCGGCCTATGCGCGCACGCTGGAGGAGGCGGGTCTGCCGGCGGCCAAGCTGTTCGCCGATCAGATCGCCGCCGCTCTCGTCACCATCAACATGGTGCTGCTCGCCATCGCGCTGTTGTTCACGCCGCAAGTGGTTGGCCTCCTGGCACCAGGCTTCGTCGGCGACCCGGAGCGCTTCGAGCTTGCCGTCGCACTCACGCGCATCACCTTTCCTTATTTGGCCCTCGTGTCGCTGGAGACGCTGTTTGCCGGCATCCTCAACGCCAATCATCGTTTTGCCGCCGCGGCAAGCGCGCCGGTGCTCCTCAATCTCTCAATCGTCTCCACGCTGCTGCTGACACCCTATTTCGACGGCCCCGGTCACGCCGCTGCCTGGGGTGTGCTCATAGCCGGTGTGGCGCAGGTGCTGCTGCTTGGCGCCGACGCCGAGGCCCACGGCATTGGCATCAGGTTCCGGATACCGAAGCTCGACGAGCCGACGCGCAAATTCTTGAAGGCGCTAGGCCCAGCGATCATTGGTGCCGGTGGCGTGCAATTGGCGCTGTTCGCCGACACGCTGATCGCCACCTTCCTGCCAGCTGGCTCCCTGTCGGCGCTCTACTACGCCGACCGTATCAATCAGCTTCCCATCGGTGTTGTCGGCATCGCGGTTGGTACAGTGCTTCTGCCCGAGATGTCGCGGCGCTTGGCAGCTGGCGATGAGAAGGGCGCGGCGTCGGCTCAAGCGCGCGGCATCCAACTTGCGCTGCTGCTGACCATTCCATGCGCTGCTGCCGCTGTCGCTATCCCCGATCTCATCATGCGGGCGCTATTCGCCCGTGGCGCTTTCACGGCTGAAGACGCCGCTGCGGCTGGCGCAACCCTTGCCGCCTATTCGGTCGGACTTATTCCGTTCGTGCTGTTGCGCAGCTTCACGTCGCCGTTCTATGCGCGCCGGGACACGCTAACGCCAGTCAAGGCGGCGCTCCTTGCGGCGACCGTCAATATCGCCCTGAAGGTGGTTCTCATGGGTCCGCTAGCGCAGGTGGGTCTGGCGCTCGCCACCAGCGTCGGCGCCTGGATCAATCTGGGCTTGCTCGGTTATTTTGCGCGGCGTCAGGGATTTGCCGTCTCGGGGCAGGCCATCGGTAAGCCAGCAGCCAAGTTGATCGCCATTGGCGTTGTGTTTACGGGCGCCCTATTCGCAGGCGCCTATGGGCTGCATCAGCTCTTTGCCGGGATGGAAGTTTTCCGCGATGAGACCATGCTGGCAGTTCTCATCGTCCTCGGCGGCGCTCTTTATTTCGTGCTGGTGTTCGGGGTTCTCGGGAAGAACTGGTTCATGGGTTTGCTGAAAGACGTCTCCACGGCGGCGGATTCAAATGCGCCGGTGGATCTCGAAAAGCCAGACCTGACCGACGATGCGTCTGCATTGCCGGATTCCGAGCCGATGCCGAAAGGCTAGGCTTTCAGGAGGTCCACCAGCTCAACGTCGCTTTCATCGATGCTGCGTCCGAGAAAGATCGCGCCGACCCGAGCGAAGCGCTCAGGCGAGTCCGTGGCGAAGAAGCGGATCGTCTTGCCAGCGCCTGTATGGCCTTCCGATGCAAGACCGCCGCTCTCGAGTGCATCCGCTACGGCTACCGCCGTCGTTTCCGCCGAATCCACCAGCGCAATCTCATCGCCGATGGTCTGTCTTATGGTGTTGGCCAGCACGGGAAAATGCGTGCAGCCCAGAACCAAAGTATCCGGCGCGTTGTCACCCTCGAACAGAGGCCCGAGATAATGCTGCGCGCTGGCGAGTGTCGCCGGCCCATCGGTCCAGCCTTCTTCCGCCAGCGCCACGAACACTTGGCAGGGCTGCTGCACCACTTGGGCGTCGTCCCTCTGCAGGTGGATGGCGCGGGCATAAGCGCCGCCCTGCACCGTACCTTCGGTGGCGATCACGGCGATGCGGCCATTCTTCGTGGCGGCCACGCCCGCGCTGGCGCCAGGTTCGATCACGCCGATCACCGGCACCGGGTCCCAGGACTCTTGCAGGACGTAGAGCGCCACCGCGGAAGCCGTGTTGCAGGCGATCACCACCATCTTCACGCCTTCGCCGAGAAGGAGGCGCGTGGCCTGAAGCGCGTACGCTTGCACGGTCTCGGCGCTCTTGGTGCCATAAGGCAGCCGCGCGGTGTCGCCGAGATAGACGAAGCGTTCCTCAGGCAGGCGTGCGGCGAGTGCGCGAAGCACCGTCAAGCCGCCCATGCCGGAGTCGAAGACCCCGATCGGTCGGCTATCACCCACCATCGGCGCCCCCAAATGTTTCGAAATAGCGCTCTATGAAGAGCCGGTAGATGTCGGTCAGTTGTTCGAGGTTTGCGACCATGGCGTTCTCGTCGGTCTTGTGGATTGTCTCGGTGGTGAGGCCGAATTCCACGACCGGGCAATAATCCTTGATGAAGCGGGCATCGGACGTGCCGCCCTCGGTGGAGAGAGACGGGGTTAGCCCGGTGATCTCGCTCACCGCCTCGCTGAGCAGCGCATCGAGCGGACCGGGTTCGGTGAAAAAGGCATGGCCCGGCGGGTCGAACTCAAGGGTAAAGGACAGCTCGCTGCCTGACAGCGCGGCGGTCGCCTGTTCCCGCAACAGAGCTTGAAGCGAGTCCGGGGCATGCTTGTCGTTGTAGCGCACGTTGAAGCGCGCCCCCGCGCTCGCCGGGATTACATTCGCCGCCGGGTTGCCGACATCGATGCTGGTCACTTCGAGATTGGACGGCGAAAAATGCGCAGTGCCATAGTCGAGCGGCGCGTCATAGAACTTTGCCAGCACTTCGACCATGCCCTTGATCGGGTTAGCGGCGAGATGCGGATAGGCAACATGGCCTTGCTGGCCCGTCACTTTTAGCCGCGCGTTCAATGTGCCGCGCCGGCCGATCTTGATGGTCTCGCCGAGCTGCGTCGTGTTTGAGGGCTCGCCGACAATGCAATGGTCCGGCCTCAGGCCATTCTTCTCCATCCACTCAAGCACCTTCCTAGTGCCGTTGATGGACGGGCCTTCCTCATCGCCGGTGATGAGGAGGCTGATCGTGCCCTCGATGTCCCGGTTCTTTGCCTTTGAATAATCGCGCGCCGCGGTCGCGAAGCAGGCAATCGCCCCCTTCATGTCGGAGGCGCCTCGGCCGTAAAGCACGCCGTCGACGATCTCTGCGGCGAATGGGGGATGGGTCCATAGCTTCTCATCGCCCGGCGGCACCACATCGGTGTGCCCGGCAAAACAAAGATGCGGCGGGCCTTCGCCCATGCGCGCAACGAGATTGTCGATTGGCGGCGTGCCGTCTTCGGTGAAGGTGAGCCGGTCGCAAGTGAAGCGCGCCTTTTGCAGAGGGGCGATGAGCACCTCGAGCGCACCTTCATCACGCGGCGTGACGCTGGCGCAGCGCATCAAGTCCTGCGCGAGCGCGACAGCCTTTTCGCCGAGTGTGGTCATGGGATCGACACCTTGAGCCTCAGCCGTGGCGGAACGCCACGGGCGCAACATGACGGCCACTCGCCAAACTGGCAAGCGCGGGGAGACGTTTGTTTCTGCCGTGATTGGGCGTTAGCGGCGTTTCGCGCCAGCAGCGGCTCGCTTAGTTGATGGCCGCGAGCGGATCGCCGCCATAACGGTTCTGCCCAGGCGTCCCTCTGAGAATGCCGAGATCGATGAGGAACCAAATGCCGACGCCAAGATTGATGAGGACACAGATCCAGCCAAGTCCGTTTAGGTTCTGCGGTGTTCCGGTCAGGCCCCAAGTCTGTAGTAGGCTGGCGATCAGTATCGGTACCAGACCGTAAAGCGCAGTTTTGCCCGGCCTGTCGCGGTCTTGGAAGCGCTTCGCGCATACCGCGTAGGCTGGATACAAGAGCACGAGTGTCACGATGACTAGAATCAGGGCGCCGAAGAACGAGCTTCCGAAAATACCACCGACGATCAACCAGATGACCAGAAGGATTATGGCGCCGGCCCACCATTTGGCCCGGTTGATACGCCCGCCGAACGACGCGAAGACGTATTGCAGGTCCATTGGTCCCCTCCTGGCCCCAGCCTTATGATTCGGTCTCAGTTTGTAAGGCCGAACGGCCGCTTTGCGAAGGGGGAAGTTATCCCGTGCTTAGGAGCGTGCTCCAAAAAGCGCGCTCACCTCAGCTTCCGCCGGCCGGCCTCTAGTCGCGCAACAGCTCGTTGATGGAGGTCTTGGCGCGGGTGCGCTCGTCCACGGTCTTCACGATTACTGCGCAATAGAGCGACGGACCCGGCGAGCCGTCGGGTAACGGCCTGCCCGGCATGGCGCCAGAGACCACCACGGAGTAGGGCGGGACGCGGCCGTGATGCACGGAGCCGGTGGCGCGATCGACGATCTTGGTCGACTGGCCGATATAGACGCCCATGGAGAGCACCGAGCCTTCGCCGACGATGACGCCCTCGGCGACTTCGGCGCGGGCGCCGATGAAGCAATTGTCTTCAATGATCACAGGGTTTGCTTGCAGCGGCTCGAGTACGCCACCAATGCCGGCGCCGCCCGAAATGTGCACGTTCTTGCCGATCTGGGCGCAGGAGCCGACCGTGGCCCAGGTGTCCACCATGGTGCCGCTATCGACGCGGGCGCCGAGATTGACGAAGGACGGCATCAGCACCACGCCCGGTGCGATATAGGCGGAGTGGCGGACGACGCAGCCCGGCACGGCGCGGAATCCTGCTTCCTTGAAGTCCTTGGCCTTCCACTTCTCGAACTTGACCGGAACCTTGTCCCACCAGGATGAGTCCTCGGGACCGCCACCCATCCGGTGCGGATCGTGCAGGCGGAACGAAAGCAGGATCGCCTTCTTCAGCCATTCATGGACGACCCACTCATTGTCGATCTTCTCGGCAACGCGCAACTTACCCTTGTCGAGAAGGTCCAGGACTTCCTCGACCGCGTCGCGCACGACGCCTTTGGTGTCTGTCGAAATTTCCGTGGCGTGATCGAAAGCGCCGTCGATGAAGGTCTTGAGATGATCGTAAGTCATGAGGCCCCGTCAGGTCAGGCAGAACTGCGCTTGCAGAACGTGCGCCTCGGCGCGGTCCGTTTCTCCAGCAAGGTCAGTTCCTATGGCGGCAAGGAAAGGCGCTAGGGCCTCGGTGCGGTGGTGAATATGTCCGGGAAGTTCAGTCCAGCCGGCGATCTCCCGGTGCTCGGGCCGGTCGCCTGCATGGCAGTCGACCAAGACCGTGGTCATGCCGAGCGTGTGGGCGGTTTTCAAATTATGCGGCAGGTCGTCGAACATGGCTGCTCTGCCCGCCGCGATGTCATGCGCATTGACGAAGCGATCAAACGCTTCGCGCGTCGGCTTCGGGTGGATGTAATCGAGCGCGTGAATGTCGAAGATGTCCTCGAAGCGATCTAATAGTCCGAGCCGCCCCGCAACGGCTTCCGCATGCTTGCGCGAGCCGTTGGTGAACACCAGCTTCCGTCCCGGTAGCGCATCGATGGCGGCACCAAGCTCTGGCGCGGCGTCGACCACGTCGAGGTCGATATCGTGCACATAGTCGAGATAGCTGTCGGGACAGACATTGTGGAGCCGCATCAGCCCGGCGAGCGTGGTGCCGTGCTCGACGTAATAGCGCTGGCGGAGCGCATGGGCGTCGCCGAGCGATAGACCTAATTCCTTAGCGATGAACGCGCCCATGCGTTCGTCGATCTGGTCGAACAAATTGCAGTCGGCCGGGTACAGCGTGTTGTCGAGATCGAACACCCAGGCCTCCACATGATCGAAGCCGTCTAGCGCTCTCGTCATCGTGGCGCCCTCATGCGGCCGCTTTGCTTGCGCCGCTCAATCAGTGTGCCGGCGCCATGCTCGGTAAAGAGCTCAAGCAGGACCGCGTGCGGCACCTTGCCGTTGATAATCACCACGGCCTCGACGCCTTCAGAGATCACGTCCACGCAGCTCTCGATCTTGGGGATCATGCCGCCGGAGATCGTTCCGTCCTCGATCAGGCTCAGCGCCTCTCCCGTGGTCATGGCCCTGATCAGTTGGCCATCCTTGTCGAGCACGCCATCGACGTCGGTCAGCAGCATGAGCCGCTTCACCTTCATGGCGACGGCAAGCGCTGCAGCAAACGTGTCGGCGTTGATGTTGAGCGTCTCGCCGTCGGGCCCGACGCCAATCGGCGCCACCACCGGGATCAAGTCCGACTGGATGATTACGTCGACGATATGGGGCTCGACCAGAGCCGGCTCACCGACGAAGCCGAGATCCAGCAGCTCGTCTATATCGGAGCCCGGCTCACGCCAGCGCCGCTCGAGCCGCTTGGCCCGCATCAGATTGGCGTCCTTACCGCAAATGCCGACCGCTTTGCCGCCCTGATCGTTAATGGCGGAGACAATCTCTTTGTTAACGGATCCGGCGAGAACCATCTCGACCACATCGACCGTCTCCCGGTCGGTGACGCGCAGGCCGCCTTTGAATTCGGATTTGATATTCAGTCGCTCCAGCAGTGAGCCTATCTGCGGGCCACCACCATGCACCACCACGGGGTTCACGCCGGACTGTTTGATGAGCACAATGTCCCGGGCGAAATTTTGGGCCAGCTCCGGGTCGCCCATGGCATGGCCGCCATATTTGACCACCACGGTCTTCCGGTCATAGCGCTGCATATAGGGCAGGGCCTCGGACAGCACTTTAGCCTTAGCGTGCACTGAAGTGAGCACGTCAGCGAGCGCCGCTACGTCCTTGGTCGGTGCGGAGGTTTCCTTCGAGCCTGCCGGGGATGTCTTTCTCTTTGCCACGAGCGCGTTATACCGGCGCTTTGCCTGCACGTACAACGCCGTTTGGCGAAAGCCCGGCGACGGTGGCGCGCAGCTCCGGGATACCGGCGCCGGTCCTGGCCGAGGTGATGAGAATTTGGGGATAGGCCGCCGGGTGTTTGGACAGCTCTTCGCTCACCTTGGCGACGGTGGCCGCAAGCTCTGCGGCCTTCGGTTTGTCGGCCTTGGTCAGCACCGCCTGATAGGACACGGCCGCCACATCCATAAGCTCCATCGTCTCGCGGTCGTTAGGTTTGATGCCGTGGCGCGCGTCGATCAGCAGGAAGACGCGTTTGAGCTCACGGCGTCCTTTTAAGTAGTCGCCGATCAGCCGCGTCCAGCCCCGGACAGCGGTCTTCGGTGCCTTGGCGTAGCCGTAGCCCGGCATATCCACGAGATAGAGCTCGGCATTGTGCCCTAGAGTGAAGAAGTTGAGTTCGCGCGTGCGGCCTGGTGTGACGGAGACTCTGGCCAGGGTTTTCCGGCTGGTGAGCGCGTTGATCAGGCTCGACTTACCCACATTGGAGCGTCCGGCGAAAGCCACCTCGGGCGTAACGTCGGTCGGTAAGGCGTCCATATCGGTGACGCCTTTGACGAATTCGCTCGGGATTTTGAAGAACGCTTGCCCTCGCGCGATTTCGTCAGACGTAAATTCTGGATTGCCGGCAAATTCCAATGCAGCGCACTCCGGCCATAGCGAACGAGAGAAACGAAAGAAGAGAGCGAGGAGTCCGCGCGGCGTCCTTAAGCCTTGCTGTCCTTGTCCGGCTCGTTCTCGTTCGCAGCTTCTTGTGGCATCGCGTCATTCTGCGCGGTCGCCTCCTGCGCAGCTTTTGCGCTTGTCTGCTTCGCCGCGCGGCTGGCGCGCCTTGAAGCCTTGGCGCTTTGCTTGTCCCGCGCAGTCTTCTCCGTCTTGTCGTCGTCCTCGCCGGCCTTCTTGGGCTTGATGCCGAGATTTTCGAGCAGCGGAATTTCCACGCCCTGGCGGGCCATGATCACCGACTGCTGGAGCACTGACAGGAAGTTGTTCCACGCCCAGTAGATCACAAGGCCAGCCGGGAAGGAGGCCAGCAGGTAGGTGAAGAACACCGGCATCCAGGTGAAGATCTTTTGCTGAACGGGGTCCGGCGGCGCCGGGTTCAGCTGCATCTGCACCCACATGGTGATGCCCATGATGATCGGCCATGCGCCAATCATCAGCATTGCGGGCGGCTCCCAAGGGATGAGGCCGAAGAGATTGAAGATGCTGGTCGGGTCGGGCGCCGACAGGTCCTTGATCCAGCCGAAGAACGGCGCGTGCCGCATCTCGATGGTGACGAAGAGCACCTTATAGAGTGCAAAAAACACCGGAATCTGGACGAGGATCGGCAAACAGCCCGAGGCGGGATTCACCTTCTCTTTTTTGTACAGCTCCATCATCGCCTGCTGCTGGCGCGCGCGGTCGTCGCCGTAGCGCTCTTTGATCTTCGTCATCTCCGGCGCCAGCTTCTTCATCCGGCTCATGGACACGTAGGACTTATTGGCGAGCGGGAAGAGCACGAGCTTGATCAGCACCGTGACGATGAGGATCGAGACGCCGAAATTGCCGACCAGAAGGTAGAAGTAGTCGAGCGCATAGAAGAGCGGCTTGGTCAGGAAATAGAACCAGCCCCAGTCGATCAGCAGGTCGAACTTCGGAATGTTGAAAGTCGCGGCATAACCGTCGACGACGCCGACTTCCTTGGCGCCGGCGAACACGTTGCCGATCACTTGTGCCGAGCCGCCCGCCGCGACAGTCATCGGACCCATCAGGTAGTCGGTCTGGAAGCGCGTGTTCTCACCTTTGGCCGATCCGTCGAACGTGGCCTTGAAGCTCTTGCCCTGCTCGGGGATCACCACCGTGGCCCAATATTTGTCGGTGATGCCGAGCCAGCCATTCTCGCTTTCAAACGTGGTGGCGGGATCCTCGACCGCGCTCGAATAGCTGATCTCTTCGAGCCCGTCGTCGACCACGCCGATCAGGCCTTCATGGAGGATGTAGAAGCCTTGCACCTCGGGCAGCTCATGTCGCGAGACGAGGGCGTAAGGATAGATCGTGACGGCCTCGGAGCCTGCGTTGGTCACCTTGTCGTCGATCGTGAACATGTATTTGTCATCAACCGAAATTGTGCGGGTGAAGGTCAGGCCCTTGCCGTTGTCATAGGTCAGCGTGACGGGCGAGCTCGGCGTGAGCGTCTCTTTGCCCTCAGATGTCCACAGCGTGTCTCCGGCGGGAAGTGAGAGATCCGTGCCGCCGGCGGCGACAAAGCCGTTCTCCGCGTAATAGGCATGGGGGTCGCCCGCTGGCGACAACAGCGTGACCTGAGGACTGTTCGGATCGACGGTGACGCGATAGTCCTTGAGGATCAGGTCGTCGATGCGTGCGCCCTTCAGCGACAGCGAGCCTCGAACGCTCGGCGTCTCGATGGCGATGCGCGGCGAAGCGGCCAAAGTCTGTTCGCGAGTCATGCCGGTCGAGGCGCCCGCGGATGCATCAATTGCGCTCGGCTGCGGTGCGCCACCGACCGACGGTGCGCCACCGACCGACGGTGCACCGCCGACCTGAGGTGTCGCGCCGTCCGCGCCTAGCTGTGGTGCGCCGCTATCCGCGGCTTGCTTCTCTGCGACCTGCTGCGGGTCAAGCGGCGTGTCCGGCACAAAGATGAATTGCCAGGCAAACAGCACGACCATCGACAGCACGATGGCGAGGATAAAATTGCGATTGTTCTCGTCCATTTGGCTTTCAGCTTGAAGGCCGCGGTGTCCGCGAGGCGCGAAGGGAAGAAGCTAATCGGTCTTGGACCTGCGGCGCGGCTTGGCCGAAGGGGGTTCGTGCACCTTGGTAAGCGCGCGTTCGAGGTCCTTGATTAGCTCGTTGAAGGGCCGTTGTACCGTGCATCCCCGCGCGATCAACACATAATCATAGCCTTCGGTCGCGATGGTCGCGCCTCCGAGTCGCACGGCCTCCTTCAGACGCCGCCGCGCCCGGTTGCGGACGACGGCCCCGCCGAGGCGTTTGGTCGCGGTAAAACCGAAGCGGGCAAGATGGGGCTCTTGCAGCGAAGCCGGGGCACGGCACCGTGCCTGAAGCACGAGCGACGGCGTGGCGAAGCGTGTTCCACCCTTCACATACAGGAATTCTGAGCGTGTCTTGAGTCGTCCGATGGCCGTCACCGGTGGAGGTGGTTTGCCGCCAGGTTAGGCCGAAAGGCGCTTGCGCCCCTTGGCTCTGCGACGAGCGAGAACCTTACGGCCGCCAGTCGTAGCCATGCGGGCGCGAAAACCATGGCGCCGCTTGCGGACGAGCCGCGAAGGTTGGTAGGTGCGTTTCAAGGACTTTCTCCCGCCTTCTATCCACGATCCGCGCGATCGCGGGCAGGCCTTTTAAGGCTCAAGCTTTGCGCGGCTTATAGGTGGCAGACCGGCTCAAGTCAATTAATCGGCGTGGTTTCCGGGCCGGACAGCCACCCTGCAGAGCCGCCAGCGGTCTGTCGACCGCGGGGGCGGCTCGCCATCACAACGGGTGACGGACCATCACAATGGCGCGAAAAGCCGTTTCAAGCGCCGGATCACTCTGCCTATGTGTTGGCACACAACCTCCAAGGAGTATTCTTGAGCATGGACACGGTGTCGGATATGGCGCGCGACGCGGCAATTTGGCTTAAGCGGCTTTGGCCGCTTTTGCTGCTTTTGGCTGTGGGCGGTTTTATCCTGGCCATGGGCTGGCACCGCTATCTCACCTTGGAGAATCTGGCCAGTAACCGGGATAATTTGCGCGGTCTCATTGAGGGCAATCTGCTCTTGGCGCTCGCCTGCTTCTTAGCCCTCTATGCCATGGTGGTCGCCTTATCGCTCCCTGGCGGTGCGGTTCTGACCATTGCCGGCGGCTTCCTGTTCGGCTGGCTGTTGGGTGGCAGCGCTTCCGTAATCGGGGCCACGCTCGGCGCTACGGTCGTGTTCGTGATCGCCAAGACCGCGCTTAGTGATGTGCTGGCGGCGCGGGCTGGTCCCTGGCTGTCCCGTTTTCGCGAAGGCTTCCAAGAAGATGCCCTCAGCTATCTCCTATTCCTCCGGCTGGTGCCGATTTTTCCGTTTTGGCTCGTCAATCTGGCGCCGGGACTTCTCGGCGTTCGCTTCACCCCTTATGTTGTGACTACGTTCCTGGGCATCATCCCGGGAACGTTCGCGTTTGCGCTGGCGGGCAATGGGCTCGACAGTGTGATCGAGGCGCAGCAATTTGCCCACCAATCCTGTCTTGCAAAGGCCGGAGAGGGAGGCCAAGACTTGTGTCCATACGGGCTCGACCCAAGCGCGTTGCTGACGCCGGAGCTTATTGCGGGATTGGTGGCGCTAGGGCTCGTGTCACTCATTCCGGTGGCGTTAAAGTGGTTCAAGCGGCGGGGCCGGCCCTAAGACGGTAACGGGGGACTAGGCGAATATGGAAGAGGTGCTGAAGCCCGACCTCTGCGTCATCGGCGCGGGTTCTGGTGGCCTGTCGGTAGCGGCAGCGGCGGCCCAATTCGGCGTGCCCGTCGTCCTTATCGAAAAGGGCCTGATGGGCGGCGACTGCCTCAATTATGGCTGTGTCCCATCCAAGGCATTGCTTGCCGCGGGCAAGCGAGCGGACGCCGTTCGCACCGCTTCGACCTTCGGCGTCGAAGTGCTTGAGGCACAGATCGATCATCGCGGCGTCCACGATCACGTGCATGGGGTTATTGCCGCGATTGCGCCGAACGACTCCGTTGAGCGTTTTACAGGACTCGGCGTTCGGGTCATTCAGGCGCAGGCCAACTTTCTCGACAAGTCCACGGTAGAGGCCGGCCGGGTTCTGGTTCGCGCTCGCCGCTTCATCATCGCCACCGGCTCGACGCCAACGGTGCCGCCGATCCCGGGTCTTGATGAAGTTCCCTATCTCACCAACGAAACCATCTTCGACGTTAGCGAGCGTATCCAGCACTTGATCATATTGGGCGGGGGCCCGATTGGGCTCGAGCTTGGTCAGGCCCATCGCATGCTTGGCGCCCACGTCACCATTTTTGACACTGGCGAATTCCTAGGGCGCGACGATCCTGAGGCTGCCCAGGTTGTGCTCAAGCGGCTGAAGGAGGCCGAGGTCGAGATCTATCCCAACACGCGGGTGGAGCGCGTTGAGCGATCAGTGCAAGGCATGGCCGTGCATTTCCATCAAGATGGTGAGGGCGTCATCATCAAAGGCTCGCACCTCCTGGTGGCAACGGGGCGCAAGCCGAACTTGAAGTCGCTCGCCCTCGACCGCGCCGGCATCACCCACACGCCTGACGGCATCAAGGTCAACGAGCAGCTCAAGACCTCCAATCGTAAAGTCTATGCCATTGGCGATGCGATTGGCGGTGCGCAGTTCACCCATCTCGCCAACTATCACGCCAGCATCGTCATCAAGAACGCGCTGTTCCGGCTCACGCCCGATGTCAGCGCCGTCAATATCCCCAGGGTTATGTATACGGATCCCGAACTGGCCCAGGTCGGCCTCACCGACGCCGAGGCGCGCAAGAAACATCGCCGCGTGCGCATCTTCCGATGGCCTTATGCCGAGAATGACCGCGCCCAGGCTGAGCGCAAGACCGAGGGTTTCATCAAGGTCATCACCAAGAAGAATGGCACGATCCTCGGGGTCACCATCGTTGGCGCCGAAGCCGGCGAGCTGCTTCAGCTGTGGATCGTGGCTATGGCCAAGGATATCAGGATCGGCGATCTGATCTCCCTCGTGTTGCCCTATCCGACGCTATCGGAGATCTCAAAACGGGTGGCTTTCGCCTATTATCAGCCCTCCCTGTCCAAGCGCTGGCTCCGGTCCCTCATCGGGCTATTGCGCCGCTTCGGTTGATCACAGAATTTGCCGGGAAACTGCCTGATTCTCAGCTAGGGTTGGGGTTTGGGGCGCTCGCTGGGAGTCGCCCCGGCAAACCTCAGCGACTGTTCAGAGAGCGTTTCTGGTGGACGAGAAGACGTCACCCAAAGTGCCGGATGCCGAGGCGCCGTCCCGCTATTTGCCGGGGCTCTCGGCCAAGCTGCTTTTGCTCACCATCCTCTTTGTCATGGTGGCGGAGGTGCTCGTCTTCGTGCCGTCGGTCTCTAACTTCCGTCGCCAATGGCTGATGGAGCGGTTGGCTGCGGCGCAAATCGCTTCGCTCGTGGCGGAAGCTGCGCCTGGCGGCCAGCTACCGACGATGCTTCGCGATGAGCTGCTCAACAGCGCCAGGGTGAAGGCCATTGCCGTGAAGCGGGAGAGTTCCCGGGTGCTCATCATCGAGATGGACATGCCGGCAGAGGTCGACGCCTCATACGATTTGCGCAACGCCTCGTGGCCCACCCTGATCGCCGACGCGCTCATGGTCTATTTCGCCTCGGACGACAATATCATCCGCGTCGTCGGCGACGCGGGCTTCCACCAGGGTGCGACCATCGACGTGGTGATGGAGGAGTGGCCGCTCAAGGAGGCGATGGTCGGCTATGGCCTCGGCATCTTGGGCTTGTCGATCCTCATATCGGTCATCACTGCGGCACTCGTCTATCTCGCCCTTGATGCGCTCCTGGTGAAGCCTATGACCAAGCTCACCAGGAACATGGTGCGGTTCGGTGAGCAGCCGGAGGATAGTTCTAGGATCATCCTGCCATCGGAACGTCGTGACGAGATCGGTACCGCCGAGCGCGAGCTTTCCGCCATGCAGCACGAGCTGTCGCAAACGTTGTCGCAAAAGACGCGTCTCGCGGCGCTTGGCCTCGCGGTGAGCAAGATCAATCATGACTTGCGCAATATCTTGTCGAGCGCCCAACTCCTCTCGGACCGCCTGGCGACGGTGAAGGATCCGACCGTGCAGCGGCTCGTGCCGAAGCTCATCGCCTCGCTCGATCGTGCCATCCGGCTTTGCGTCCATACGCTCGACTTCGGTCAAGCACATGAAGTGTCGCCGGCCCGGATGCGGTTCGAGCTTGCGCCTTTGGTCAACGAAATTGGCGACAGCCTCGGCCTGCCGCGCGCCGGGATGATCGCCTGGAATCTCGACATCGAGGAAGAGCTTGAGGTCGACGCCGACCGCGACCAACTCTATCGGGTCTTGAGCAATCTATGCCGCAACGCCGTCCAGGCGCTTGAGGCCGAGGGCGAGACTGCCGGAGAGATCATGGTTGTGGCGCGTCGTGAGGGTGCCGTGGCGATCATCGATGTCGCCGATACCGGAACGGGTGTGCCAGAGAAAGCGCAGGAGCGTCTGTTTCAGGCTTTCCAGAGCGTGGCGCGCAAGGGCGGCTCAGGACTTGGGCTCGCCATCGCCTCCGAACTGGTTCAGGCGCATGGCGGCGAGATCGCGTTGGTGAGCAATGATGGCGGCGCCACCTTCCGCGTTACCATTCCCGACGTGGTCGTCGAGCTGAAACGGGCAAGGCAGCGCCGCGCATAATTGTCGCGTCTTTACTCGACCTTTTCGGCGGCGACTGCGTCGCCTTCCATGGTCCCGCCTTTAAAGGCGGTCTTGCTGTACTTGTCGCCGTCCTTGGTCAGCTTGGTGGTCCAGTCGGTGGACCACGTAATTACGGCGGAGTCGCCTTCGTCCTTCCACGAGCCCGTCAGGGCCGCACCCTCGCGGGACCCGGACGCTGAGCCGTTGTCCATGAGGCTGATTTCCATGGGGTTGCCGGTGGTGTCCGAGGTCTTGTACTTGCCGACGAAGCCTGTGCCGGTGCTGGGGGCATCGCAGCCCACGAGTACGATGGCGAGAAGCGCCGCGCCCAGAGCGGCGGCGGCTTTTTGAGCGATACGGTTTAGATGCATGGTGGTTTCCTCCCTAGTGCTGGTCGGGCCAATATAGGCCAAAATGATGAACACATGGCCATTGTTCCCAAGCCTTGCCTTCGGTCGTCCAAGGCATTAGGTAGGCGGAATGAGGCGCCCTTACTTCGGCCAGCCTCGTTCCAGCCAATCTCCGCCTCTCTTTTGCGGAAATGGATCGGCAGACGCGCCCGTAGCTCAGCTGGATAGAGCACCAGACTACGAATCTGGGGGTCGGGCGTTCGAATCGCTCCGGGTGCACCAAGGAAATCAAGGCATTGGCAATAAGCGCGTCAGGACTTCAAGCCTGCGCTTGTTGCTGTTTTCCGTTTCGTCGGCACGTACCATCCCGATAGAATGCATCACGATGCGACCCCACTGGAGCTGTCGCCGCGTCTGCGCTACAGCCCTCTCATGACAGCGACATTCATTCTGGGAGGGGCGCGTTC
>JAGPVD010000130.1 GCA_018067145.1 Methyloceanibacter sp. | reverse complement strand
AGGGTTCGACCGCCGGCTCGAAATGCGCCCTGGTGTATGGCCAGATGAACGAGCCGCCCGGCGCCCGCATGCGTGTCGGCCTGTCGGGTCTGACCGTGGCCGAGTATTTCCGGGACCAGGGCCAGGACGTGCTGTTCTTCGTGGACAACATCTTCCGCTTCACCCAGGCGGGTTCGGAAGTGTCGGCCCTTCTCGGCCGCATCCCTTCCGCAGTGGGATACCAGCCGACGCTGGCCACCGACATGGGCATGCTGCAAGAACGCATCACCACGACGCAGAAGGGTTCGATTACCTCGGTGCAGGCCATTTACGTGCCGGCCGATGACCTGACCGACCCGGCGCCTGCAACGTCCTTCGCCCATTTGGACGCCACCACGGTGCTGTCCCGCTCGATCGCCGAGAAGGGCATCTACCCTGCCGTGGATCCGCTCGATTCCACATCGCGCATGCTGACGCCGTTGATCGTTGGCGAGGAGCATTATGCGATTGCCCGCCAGGTGCAGGAGATCCTACAGCGCTATACGGCGCTTCAAGACATCATCGCCATTCTAGGCATGGACGAACTGTCGGAAGAGGACAAGGTCACCGTGGCACGCGCCCGTAAGATCGAGCGCTTCCTTTCGCAGCCCTTCTTCGTGGCCGAAGTGTTCACCGGCTCGCCGGGCGTGTTCGTTGACCTCGCCGACACCATCAAGGGCTTCAAGGGCCTTTGCGACGGCGACTATGACCATCTTCCGGAGGCCGCGTTCTACATGGTCGGCACCATCGAAGACGCCGTGGCCAAAGCTGAGAAACTTGCCGCCGAGGCTGCTTAATGTCCGACCCGTTCAAATTCGATCTGGTATCGCCGGAGAAGCTTCTCGTCTCCGGCGAGGTGGAGCAGGTGCTGGTGCCAGGTGCCGAGGGCGACATGACCGTGCTCGCCCATCACGCCCCCGTCCTCACCACGCTCAGGCCAGGTCTGCTTGAAATTGGCCTCGCCAGCGGTAGGGCACAACACTTCTTCATCCGTGGCGGTTTTGCCGAGGTCAATCCGACCGGCCTTACCGTTCTCGCCGAGACGGCTATCGACCTCGACGAGATGAAGGCTGATCAACTCAGGCAGGCCATCAAGGATGCCGAGGAAGACGTCGCCGACGCCACCGACAATGCGCTCGACCGCGCCCAGACCAAGCTGGATCATTTGCGCCAAGTCGAGGCGACACTGAACCTTTAGGATTATAGGCGCGCCTGAGGCTCAGTCGCGCTTCAGGATGGGCGTGAACTCCGCCACCAATTCCGTATAGAGCGCCCGCTTGAAGGGCACCACGAGGCCTGGGAGGTCCGCGACGGGCACCCACTGCCACGCGTCGAACTCTGCCTTGTGACCCGGCGGGTCGAGATTGATCTCGCTTTCGTCGCCCTCGAAAAGGGCGGCAAACCACATCTGTTTCTGACCGCAATAGCGCCCCCGCCAAGCCACGCCCACAAGCTCGGGCGGGAGGTCGTAGTGGAGCCAGTCCGTGGTCTGCGCGATGAAGCGCGCACTGCTGACGCCGGTCTCTTCTCGAAGCTCACGCCGCGCCGCAGCCTCGGGCGTCTCGCCCGCGTCCATCCCGCCTTGGGGCATCTGCCACGTTTTCGCGGCGCCTTCCGAAGCCTCTGGGCGGTCGGCGCGGTGGCCGACAAACGCTAAGCCTTGATCGTTGAGCAACATCACACCGACGCAAGGGCGATAGGGCAGCTTGGAAGGCTCTGTCATGAATTTGGTTAGCTCTGCCGTTGTGCGCGCATCGCGTCGCTGACAGGCACGAGCACCAGGCCCCTGCTCTCTAACGAGCCGGCCCACTCGGCAATCTGCTTCACGGTGGCGGGCGCCGCATTGGCGACGCCGATGGCGGTGCCTTTGGCTTTGGCGATGGCTTCAAGTTCGGCAAGGGCCTTGGCCATCTCCGCGGTGGACGAGCCAGCATCAATGTGCACCTGCGCCACGGAGTAATCGAGGCCGCTCGCGTTTGCGATTTCACCCGCGGTTGAGTTTCCAGCGCTGCCATCGTCAAGATAGATCAGGCCGCGCTGCTTCAGCTCAGTCAGCACAGGCTGGAGCGAGCTTTTAGTCGCCTCGAACTTGGCGCCCATATGATTGGTGACACCGACATAACCGGTGTAGCGCGACATAAGCCAGTGAAGCCGCTTGATGTTTTCGTCTGTGGGGAGCGTGGTGAGAAGAGTGTGGGGGCCGGGATCTTCGGCCGGGTAGTCGTTCGGCTCCAGGGGGATTGCGAGGAGAACCTCGTGTCCATCAGCGCGGGCTTTGGTCACCCGCTCCTGGAGGCTGCGCCCATAGGCGCCGAAGGCGACACTGACAGGTGGCGGCAGACCTTTGATCACATCGCCATCAGGAGGCGCGCCCGGAACCCCGAGCCCACTGACTAGGATCGCCACACGCGCCGGCCCTCCGGCCGTTTGAGCGTGGCTCGATGGCCGTGCGTAGACTTCGGCGGGGCGGCGACCGTCGGCAGCGATCTTCGGCAATGGGCCGTATTTCGATTTCTCCACCAGGCCTGGTGCCGGCACGGCGGCGAGCGTGATCTTCCTCGTCGCATCGACAATTGCTGGCGGAGCGGCGGCGGGCGCCATGCCTTCATTCGCTGCGTGCGCTCCCGTAGCGGGAGCTCCATCGGGCCCCGGCTGTAGTGAACCGCCTGGTCCGGGCGCCGGCATCCGAAGCTGCCCAGGCGTGACCGGCACCATGTTGGTGCCCTGCCCCGGGGGCGCAAGTGCTGGCGCGCTGGGTTGTTGGGCCGCGCGCGGCGTTACCGAAAAACCGGGTGGCAGGGTTACGCCGGGTACCGCAGCACTTGGTGCCGCCGCCGGCGCCGGCGCGCTGCCCGGCTGTGCCGGTTGGATTGCCACGGTCGCTACAGGTTCACCCTCGTCGTTGCCTGGAAGAAAAAGCAGCACAGCGACGCTGAGCACCAGTGTCCAGAATACAATCCCAGATGCGATGGCCAGGGCCTTCATCGTTTCGTCCTCCCCCGCTTCCCGGCCATATTCGTGGGTTTGCGCCTCTTATCCGCAACACCCACCGCCGTCGTTTGAGCCGACAAGTTCTTAGTTGGAATCGGCTTCCGCCTTCTTCTTCGTCTCGGTGTCGACCGTCTTGTTGCCCCTCAAAAGATCGAGAGCGTAAATGAGCTGGGTGTCCTTTTCCTTGTCCTTAGGGACATAGGCCGAACTGCCAGACTTTTCCTCAACCTCGTCGCCGTTCTTCTTTCCGGCATTCTCACCCCGAAGATGGCCGCGCAGATCAGCTTCGCCACGTGTCCCTTGGATTTCGGCCTTCTTCTTAAGCTCCTCGGGCAACTCCTCCTCGACCACGACCTCGGGATCGATACCCTTGGCCTGGATCGACCGGCCCGACGGCGTGTAGTAACGCGCCGTGGTGAGTCGCAGCGCGCCGTTAGCGCCCATAGGAATGATGGTCTGCACCGAGCCCTTACCGAAGGACCGCGTACCGATCACGGTTGCCCGATGATGATCTTGAAGCGCGCCAGCGACAATCTCAGACGCCGAAGCCGACCCGCCATTGATCAGGACGATGATTTCCTTGCCATCGGTGATATCGCCGTTTCGCGCGTTTGACCGCTGCGTTTCTTCCAAATTGCGGCCACGCGTCAAGACGATGGCGCCCTTATCCAGGAACGAGTCCGAGACCGAAATCGCCTGATCGAGCAACCCGCCAGGATTGTTGCGGAGGTCTAGGATGTAGCCTTTGAGATTGGGTCCGAGTTCTTTCTTCAGCTCGGCGACGGCTGCCTCAAGTTTCTCGGTGGTCTGCTCGTTGAAAGTGGTGAGACGGATATAGCCGACGTCATCGCCCTCGGCGTTGAACTTCACCGGATTGATATGGATCGTGTCGCGAACAACCTTCACCTCGAAGGGGTCCTCGACGCCCTTGCGGACGATGGTCAGGAGGATCGGCGCGTTCACCGGACCGCGCATCTTTTCCACCGCGTCTTGAAGCGTGAGACCGAGAATCTGGTCCTTGTCGAGATGGGTAATCAGATCGCCGCTCATGATCCCGGCGCGCTGCGCGGGCGTGTCGTCGATCGGCGCCACGACCTTCACGACACCATTCTCCATGGTGACTTCGATGCCGAGCCCGCCGAATTCGCCGCGGGTCTGCACCTGCATATCACGGAAGTGCTTAGGCGTGAGATAGGCGGAGTGCGGGTCCAGCGCAGCCAGCATGCCGTTGATCGCGGACTCGATGAGTTTGGGGTCTTCTGGCTGCTCGACATAGTCGGCGCGCACGCGCTCCAGCACTTCGCCGAACAGGTCGAGCTGCTTGTAGATTTCTGAATTGGCGGCAGAAGCCGATTGGCTTCGGGCCAAAGTGACCATCGTCGACCCGGCGGCGAGCACGGCCAACACCAGAAGCGCCCACAGCGTGTATTCGGATTTCCGCATCATCCCTGTACCTTTTCGGAAGCCTCAGCCCACCAAGGGCCGGGGTCTACTGGCTTTCCGTCCTTCCTGAATTCGACATAGAGGACGGGGCTATAATTTTCATCGCCACTGAAGCTCGGCGCTGCTGGACCTCCCATCACGGCGATGGGTTCACCAGCGAGAACGAATTGGCCGAGGCTCACATCAATGCGGCTCATCCCCGCAATCAAAAGATGATAGCCCCCGCCTGCATTGATGATCAAGAGTTGCCCGTAGGACCGGAAAGGCCCGGCATAGACCACCCAGCCGTCCGCCGGCGCGGTAATTCGGGCTTCTTCACGGGTTTTAAGAGAAATACCCTTGAGCGTGGTGCCGTCGGCGCCCGTATCGCCAAAAGCCGTCATTTTATGCCCTTGAGCCGGCATCCGGAGCGTGCCCTTGGCCTGCCAAAACGGCATGGCCGGCTTCAGGCGGCTGGGGCTGGCGAAGGCCAATTTCGTCGATTCCGGTTTGAGTTCGATCACATTCTCGTTCGCCGGGGTCGCCATGACCTCCTGCTGCAACCGCTCCCTGAGCGCCTTCTCGGCGGCGATCTCGGCGTCGTATTGGGCTACCTCGGCCTTGGCGATCTGAACGCCAAGGCGCTCGATCAGCTCATTCAAGCTGGTGACCTCGCCCGCCAATTGCTCAGCAGACTGTTTGACCTGGACCAGTTCCACCTCGCTTTGCGCATGTTTGGCTTTCTTCTCCGCAAGCAACCGGTCAAGACGTCCTCGTTCACCCGTAAGCTGGTCCGTCTCCTGCTTCTGTTCATCGCGCCGCGCGCGAATGGCGTCTTCGATGGTAACCAGCCCTTCCAATTCTTTCGAGAGGTTGTCGGCCTGATATTTCAGCTCGGGGTAGACGTCAGCGAGCAACATCGCGCCGCGCACCACGCCGAGCGCGTCGTCGCGGCGCGTCACGATCGCCGGCGGCGGCGTGCGTCCGATCCTCTGCATGGCACTCAGCATTTTAACGATGGCTACCTTCCGCTCGGTGATCGAGCTTTGAATGACGCCCACTTGTTCGTTGAGCTCAGCCAGTTTGGCCTCGGTCTCCGACAGTTTCGCTTCGCTCGCCTGCACGCTCTCGCCAGCTTCGATCAGCTTGCTGTTGAGCCGCGCCCGTTCCTCTGCCAGGGCCACCAAGTCCTTCGTAAGGCCCTCGGCTTTGACCTGGCTCGACTTCAATTCCTGCTCGGTCTTGTCGAGACGCTCCCTCGCCTCGTCGCGCGACAAATCATCTTCGGCGAGGGCCTGCCACGGCAAAACGCAGAGCAGCCCCGCAAGCAGCAGAGCGAACCGAATTCTTTGTCTCAAAAAAGCATATGGATCGGGTTGCGCCATGCGTCCTGGCCGTTCAGTCGATGGCACCGGAGGGAAGCGGCAGAATCAAGGCAAAACGCTTACGAATCCTTAACCTTAGGAAACCAGCTGCTCAGCCCCGGTGATAAGGATGGCCCGCGATGATGGTCATGGCCCGGTAAAGCTGCTCGGCAAGGACGATGCGCGCCAACCCGTGGGGCAAGACCATAGGGCCAAGCGATAGCAGCAGATTGGCCTTGTCCCGGGCGTCCTGGCCAAGCCCATCAGCCCCGCCGATCAAAAACGCCAGGCCCGCCGTCCCATTGTCCCTGAATTTGGCGAGTGTTTGGGCGAAGGCTTCGCTGGACTGCGTCTTTCCGACAGGGTCGAGACAGATGAACTTGTGTGTGGGGGGCACTTTGGCAAGCAGCACCTTGGCTTCAGCGGTGCTGCGAACTCCCGCGCTCGACGCCTTGGATTCAGGAAATTCGAGGCTCGTGAGCGGCGACAGGCTCACGCTGCGGCCGAGCGCCTCGGCACGGCCGAGATAATGGGCATAGAGGTCCCGTTCGGGCCCGTGCTTTAGCTTTCCGACGGCAGCGATCAGGAGCCGCATGGATCACCTGTCGCAGCAGTACCGCCGGGCGCGGTTAGGCGTCGGTCAGACCACCATTCGCTCCGTGGGCCGGTCGGCGGACCACATTTTTTCGAGGTTGTAAAATTCACGAACCTCGGAGCGGAAGACATGAACGATGATATCGCCGGCATCAATCAGGACCCAGTCGCCCTGGGGCAAGCCTTCGACGCGAGCGCGGCCATAGCCTTCATCCTTCAGCTTCTTGATGAGGTGGTCGGCGACGCCGCCGACATGCCGTTGTGAGCGGCCCGAAGCGAGCACCATGTGGTCGCCGATTGAGGTCTTCCCCTTCAAGTCTATGGCGACAACATCCTCGGCCTTTGAGCCGTCGAGCGTGTCGAGCACGATCTTGAGTAGACGATTCGGATCGGCGCGGAATGACGCTAATCCGGCAGGAGGCGTACCGTGATCGGCAGCCTCTCTAGGTGAGCGCATGTCTGGTTGAGTATCCTTCTATCATTGCTCTAACGAAGCGGCCTTGGCCGTGTCTCGCGCATGATGCTTGAAAGAGCCTCTCCTGCCGCTTCACACCCTAAGGATAGTATGCCCCCTCGGCTGGTTTCAATAGCTAGTATTGGCCGGGGCCTTTCGACCACTAGTCTGATTCCACGACATTTTTGCGAAGCACCGTCGAAGAGAGGCCCGACAGTCTGTGGCTGAAGATCGTCCAGGCTGGTGGGTCGAGCAGCGCCAGGCCGGGAGCATCAGTCTCGTCCACATAATATGGGGCGAAGCGCTGGGCCGCCGGACTGGCCTTCGCTTTCAGCCGGTAGCCCGGCCGGTCCAGCACCGCGATGGGCATGGCTGCGAAAATCGCGGCCCACGCCTTCCAGCGGTGGAACTGGGCGAGATTGTCGGCTCCCATCAGCCAAACAAAATGAACCTCGGGGAAGCGCTGTTTGAGCGCCTTCAGCAGGTCGATGGTGTAGCCGGCCCCGCCGCCATCGAAGCCGGTGACTTTGATGCCTGGATGCGCTGCGACCGTCTCAGCCGCCGTTACGCGCTTGTCCAAATCAGGAAGCTTGGAAACGTCT
>JAGPVD010000052.1 GCA_018067145.1 Methyloceanibacter sp. | reverse complement strand
GAAACAACGGAAGGGATTACGCATCGCCGGACGCTAAGGAACGCCCCTGCCCAGCTCAAGCCAATTTACTCTGACAATGTCAGAGCCGCGTCTAGCCCGAGACAAGACGTAGCGGAAAGCTCGACCGAACCTCGCTTAATCTAGACGCCCTTGGCCGCCACACCGGCTGTCATCGACAGCCATGCGACGATTGCAATCCAGAACGCAAAGTGGAGTGTGTACTCGATCACACCGATCACGCCGACGAAGTAGAGTACGAGCGCCGACACTCCGAAGACAACCGAGGAATAGAAGACGTATTTTGTTGGGGGTGTTAGCCGCATTGTTCCCTCCGGCATGAATTGCTCACGGCGCTGAGCATATCACCAGCGCATCATGCGCTAAGGTTGCAGTGGCTAAAGGTCTACGGCCAACCCGCCTCACAGAGCGGCGTCATTCCAGCGTGACCGCTGATATCTAACTGACATGCGGCCCGCGCATCGCCTTGATAGCGGCCTGGATGCGCCGCCAGTCTTCAGCTTGATGCTTATCGCCTTGCTTCTCGAAATCAGCTGCCTTCTGTGCCGCCTCGACCTCTGCCTTGTCGCCATGCGCGCCTAAGAAGCGCCGCGCGTAGTCGTGGATTTCGTTCATATCCATGGGGAACATCATCCTTTTCGCGAATTGGCCTTACTGTGCGTGTCCAGCCCCCTCATGCCCTTGAGCGGGATCAATTTGGGTCATTAGCGGAGCTTACGCCGCCCGCACGGCATGTCCGCTAAGTGCCAGGAGCGGACGTAGGCTCATCAGCCGCACGTCAGTAGCTGCGATGTCGGCCGGAGCGTGGTTAGCGCACGCATTCCCAGAGGTGGTCGTCGTCGTCCAGCCGGTCGAGTTCCAT
Source organism: Methyloceanibacter sp. (assembly GCA_018067145.1). Taxonomy (GTDB): domain Bacteria; phylum Pseudomonadota; class Alphaproteobacteria; order Rhizobiales; family Methyloligellaceae; genus Methyloceanibacter. The sequence continues at coordinate 6,712 of JAGPVD010000052.1, read as the reverse complement.
GCCCTTGAAATCGCCGCGGGAGACAACCCCCAGGATATTGCCGTCTTTGACGACCGGGAGATGACGGAAGCCGTGATCGCTCATCTGCCGTAGCGCATCGATGGCGTAGACGGTTGGGCCAGTGGTCACCGGGTTGCGGGTCATGGCGTGGGCTAGTGGGGTGGCCTCGGCGCTTCTACCTTCGGCGAGCGCGCGAACCGCATCGCGGCCCGTGAAGATTCCGATAAGGCGTTGTTCGGCGTCGACCACGAGTACCGAGCCAGCGCGGCTCTCCCACATGCACCGGCAGGCGTCTTGGACCGATGCCTGCTCCCCAAGCATGCGGAGCTTTTGGCCTCTGACGATGTCGGCGAGCTTTCGATTAGTCACAACACCCTCCCTAGGGCGCTTCAGGCCTGGCACACATTCTAGCGCCGTGCGCGTGTGTGGACTTGATCCACGTCAAGCCGCTGCATCGGCGTTGTCAGAGCAAAATTCTAAATACTTGGGGCGGCCATCGAACCGCTCAGATCGACTCAGAAAAATGCAGGAAACTCAATGGCCGCGAAATCCGGTTCTGACGTTTTGGTAAAGTAACCGAATTTGCTCTGACAATGCCACCGACACCGCAAAGACAAGACTTCTGAGATCCGCGGGCTGCATCGCCGGCGGCCCGACGCCGCACTGGCGCGCGAACGAGGTTTGGGCCTGTGGCTGCACTTGCGCTAGTTTGCCTATGACGATGACGCCGGGAACACACGCGCCGGCGCGCCCCTAACATAGGTGGTTCAGAGCGCGGCGAGCAAGACCATTAAGATGAGCGGATGGAACATCAAGAGCTCTTAAGACTTGCGCTCGAATTCATCACAGCCGTTTTGCTCGGCGCTTTGGTCGGCATCGAGCGCGAGAAGCGCAAGCGCGAACACGAGGACAGCGACCGCATCGCGGGCTTGCGCACCTTCACGCTACTCGCGTTGCTCGGCGCGACGGCCGGCTTTCTGTCACGCAGCCTCGCCTCTCCCTGGATTGCGGCAGCCGCGCTCCTCATCGTGGGCGCCTTCGTTGTGGTGGGCTATCTCGCCACGGTGCGAACGGGCAAAGACGGGATAGGTCTCACCACCGAGGTTGCGGCGGTCGTGGTTTTCCTGCTCGGCGTCATGGTCACACTCGGCTATCGGGAGATTGCCGTCGGTCTCGGCGTCGTCACGGCCGCGGCGCTCGCCTACAAACAGCCGCTGCATGTCTTCGTCGACCGCTTGGGCTGGGACGACATCTTTGCTGTGCTGCGGCTCCTGATCGCCACCTTCATTGCCCTTCCTTTGCTGCCGGACCGGACGGTCGATCCGTGGGGCGCGCTTAATCCGTACCAGCTGTGGCTTCTCGTGATCCTGATTTCGAGCCTGTCGCTTATCGGTTATGTCCTCACGCGCCTCTTGGGGGCGGCCAAGGGCGCGGCGCTGACTGGGCTCGCAGGCGGCCTTGTCTCGTCCACGGCCGTCACCTTGTCCTTCGCGAGGGAAGCGCGCGACAATCCGGAAAACAGCGCACCGCTTGCCGCCGGCGTCTTATTTGCCTGGGGCATTATGTTTATCCGCGTCATTGTCTTGGTGGCGGTGTTGAACAGAGCGCTGCTTGAGCAAGTGGTCGCACCCTTCGCCGTAATGGCGCTCCTCGCCGCCGGCTGCGGAGCCTTCCTCTATTATCGCCATGGCGCGGCCGATGGCGCCGTCCCCAAAGGACCGGTCGACGTCAAGAACCCGTTCAGCCTGATCGAAGCGTCAAAGTTTGCGGCCCTATTCGCCGTCGTCCTGCTGGCGGTCAAGATCGTGCAGGAGAATTTTTCGCCCGACGGGCTCTATGCCGTCGCCGCGCTTGCCGGGCTCACCGATGTCGACGTCATCACGCTCTCTATGGCGGATTACGCCAAGAGCGGCGCGGCCCATGTCGCCGTCATCGCCATCGTGATCGCAGCGATTTCCAACACGATCGTGAAATGCGGCATGGGGCTTGTCCTGGCCGGCATCTCGTTCGCGAAGCCGCTCGCCGTCGCCACGGCGATGATCTTGGCGACGGGGCTCGCATCCGTTCTCCTGCTTTGATCCTTAGACGAGAGCAGCTGGCCGCACCAACCTTCTGAACATGGAAGACAGACAAAGGAGCTCAAGTGAAGCCCTTCCAGCTTAGGATCGCACCGAGCACGAACACGACCGCTCCACTGACAAGAAGGAGTTGTGGGCCCCGGGCCAGCATTCGGGCGGCTAGATCGCCGATCTGCTGCGGAAAGAGAATGTGGAACGTACCGCGGACGATCATGAGCCAGCCGATAACAGTGATGATGACTGGCCAGTCCCACACCCACACATTATGGTTGAGCACGATCGCGAGACCTCCAGCGAGGGCCAGCGCACCGAAGACATAGAAAAGCGCGCGGCTCTTGAAGACCTCCTCCGCCGCAGTTCGATACATGTCTCGGTTGAGGAACAGACCAATACCGATGATGATGAAAATCGGCCCAATGAGTCTGGCGAGAAACAGCGACGTCTCCATAACAGCCTCCTATGAGAGCTCATGTATGCAGGTAGTCGTGATGGCCTTGTAAAGCAGCGCCGTAGGCTGCCGACGCTCAGCTGGTTGCGATGTTGCGGCTAGCGGAGGTGGGATGGTGCCCGCCGCGAAGCGATGACTCGCTGACGGAGAGGGATGACTCGCTGACGGAGAAGTATGTCAGAACATGCATAGCGGGCTTGCATTCTCCGCGATACACATACCGGTGAATTTTTGGCGATCGGGCTTACACAAGTCGGGACCGGCTCCTTCTCAGCACCGGGGCAATAGTCCGCTCGACGGATAACCGGGCTGCATAAATTGCCGAGAAATCCGGTTGGCCTTGATCGCCATCAATGACCATAGGGCGCGCCCATGCGTACCCTTGATGCCGTACAGAAGCGCATGGCCGTCGACATGATTACCCTCGAGGATTGCGTGGCCTTTAGCGGCCTCACCGAAGAAGAGGTGCTCGCCTCGCCGAGCACGAACATATGCCTGAAATCGCAGCGACCACCCTTGCTCAGCATCTAACCTACCAAGAGCATGGCGCGGAAAAAATCCGTGACATGATTGTCGATGACATCCGCGCTAGCCAAGCGCGCAACGATAGACAGCATGTCCGGAACCTTCTCCACGTGCTCCACCACTTCTTAAGAACGCATCCGGAGGCCCAACCCCAAAAGCATCCTTGGAGTGGCCACTTCTGAGCTTGGTTCGCGAGTTATGCTGTGACGCGCTTCCCTTTGAAGAGTGAAATGACTTCGGACAGTCCACAAGACAAAGCAGCTCAGCTCATGTCCGAAGTCGCAAGACGAACCGGACTTTCTCCTGCTGCTCAGAATCCGCGGAGATATCTTTGGACTGATGCTTTCGCGGTCTGCAACTTTCTCGAACTGTTCCAGCGGACGACCGATCGACGATATCGATACTACGCAATGGAGTTAATCGATCAGGTTCATCAGGTTCTCGGGCGGTATCGTAATGACGATGTGCGCCGAGGCTGGATCAGTGGATTCGATGAGGAGCGTGGGCGCCGCCACCCCACGCTGGGCGGCCTCAGGATCGGCAAAATCCTAAGGGAGCGTGGCCTTAACGAAGCAATTGACGAACGTCTTGAGTGGGATCGGGACGGTCAGTATTTCCACTATCTGACGAAATGGATGCATGCGCTCTGCCGGGCGGCCTCTGCAACCGGCGACAGCAAGTACGTCCAGTGGGCGGGTGAGCTGGCACAGGGATCGTTCAGAGCCTTTGTCCGCCGGTCGACATCTGGCGAGGTTGTCGGTGTCACCTGGAAGATGAGCACCGATCTCTCAAGACCACTCGTTCCCGCCGTGGGGCAGCATGACGCATTGGATGGCCTCATCACCTTTTGGGAAATCCGGCATGCAACGCAAAATCATGTTAGGTTTGACGATCTCAATCAGTCAATCGAAACACTGTCCGCGCTATGCCAGCATACGGATTGGACGACAGACGACCCACTCGGCTTAGGTGGATTGCTGTTCGATGCTTGCCGCCTTTGCCAGTTGCTCCGCAATGAACATCAACGCGACGTTCGTCTTCTGGAGGAGGTTCTGCAAGCGTGCCTTAGTGGTTTAACGGCACTTCTCGCCAGTCGTTACCTGGATCGGCCGGCAACGCATCGCTTGGCTTTTCGAGATCTCGGCTTGGCAATAGGCCTGAGAGCGCTACCAATGATCGCTGAAACTATGAAACTCGATAGGAGTCGGCTTTGGGACAGACCCAATTTGCGACGGTTCATCGAGCTGCTCCTGCCATATGAACCGCTTGGTGGGGAGATTATCGATCTTTGGCTCCCGCATGCGCAACACCGGGACGAAGGCTGGCGCGCGCATCAAGACATCAATGATGCCATGCTTGCGACGGCACTCATTCCAAACATGTTTCTTTCCGTCGGCAATGACTTCCGAACCAAAGCGCCGATTCGCTGACGTGCGGAAGCGGGCGGATCGATCGTCACTTCAAAGGCGGCGATTCATGTGCCCCTTTCCGCCTCGGCTTCCGCTGCCGCTATCTGCTGCTTCACGCGCAGAAAGGCATCCGGCGTCACAGAGATCGAGTCGATACCATTCTCGACAAGGAACCGCGCAAACTCGGGATAATCGCTAGGGGCTTGGCCGCAAATACCTGTATGTGAGCCGGTTCTCTTCGCCGATGTGAGCAGGCTCGCGATCATTGTTGTGACGGCCTCGTTGCGCTCGTCAAACAGGCTGCTGAGCCGGTCGCTGTCGCGATCGATGCCGAGAACGAGCTGCGTGAGATCGTTCGAGCCGATCGAGAAGCCATCGAAACGGCATTGTCAGATTAACTGGGCGTGAGCTGGCTGATCGGAGGCGGTCAAGACTCCTCACGCTGCAAGTTGACGCCATCCCGCGAGTGCGGCAGCGCGGTTCTGCTTGAAGATATCGCGGCGGTTGAGGTGACGGTCCTTGTTGAAGTGATTGTGGACCGAGGCATTGGCAGCGGCAAACTTTTGGAGGGTTTTCATGTCCCTGAACTTCGCCATCCCTTGCTCTCGTCGTCGGAACAGCTCGTGGGAATTCTCAGCCCGATTGTTGAGCCACCGACCGCACTCATGATCGGCAGCATTGCCGATTACTTTCATCGCCGATCGGTACGACCGAAGGCATTGTCATATTAAGTCAGACTGAGCGGAATTTGCCGACAACCGCCAATGTTGATGCAAGGGATTTCTTTCACTTAGCCTGTTGGTTTAGCCTCTTAATTGAGGCTTTGATCCGCATCAAAGCTGAGAACACGGTCCTACGCTAGATGTGACAAGTCCGAACGGGCCTCCAAGCACCGTACGGAGGGGAGTCACAACGATGCTTTCCTTAGCGAGGAGGTCCGATCATGCCGGATAAAACTATTAAGAAGATGGAGGTGGGCTCTTCGCCGCAGGGTTAGATGGGCCAGAGGTATCTCGTCGCCGGCAAGCGCGTTTCGATGCGCCTCTGGGTGGACGAACCAGGTAGTAAGCTCAAGGCGCATAGAGGCGACCGCCACCGGCCGAGGTTCATGGTCGCGATACGCCGGTCTGAGCCGCGCTTGAGGTCAGGCCCAGATATAGATGCTCCGGAGATGCCGTGGCAGACGGCGGGTGTGGCTTACATCCTGAGACCTCAAGGACTGGGATCAATATTAGGCTTGGAAACGGGAGTGCCGCGATGAGACTCGTGAGGATCCTTCTCCCCATCGATCTGAATGGGACTACGGAGGCCTGTGCCCGCATCGGATTCGGACTCGCCGAACGCTTCGGCGTCGAGCTCGAAGTGCTGCTTCCCTGCCCTCCGCCGGTGCAGCGTATGCCTTATGCCACCGAACTCAGCCCCGTCTATTTCACAGAGTTGATGGATGTCGGAGCGAAGCAGGCTGAGTTTGAGAAGCGTCAGGGCAAGCAATGGTTGGAAGCCACGGTGCCACGCTTTCCTAAGGTCAAGGCCGAGCTCCTCAGCATGGATGATCTTGCAGGGCCCGCTGTCGCCATGCGTGCCAAGGTTTCCGACCTGACCGTCCTGCCCAGCATTGCGGCCAAGGAAGAGGAGTTCTGGGGAGCCGCGCGCGACGCCGCCTTATTCCACTCAGGACGTCCGGTGCTCATCGTGCCGGACGAGGCGGGTGGCCATATCGGCGAGACAGTTGTGATCGCCTGGAAGGACGCCGTCGAGGCGGCGCGGGCGGTCGCAGCTGCAACGCCTTTCTTGACCACGGCTACTCGAGTCCGACTTCTAAGCATAACGGAGGATGGCGAGGACGCCACCGCATCCGCCATGGCCGAATATCTGCGGAAGGCTGGTCTGCCCGTGCAGGCCAAGACGCTCGCGCAAGACTCACGCGAGGTCGGCGAGATCCTGCTCGATGCGGCCGGTAGTGGTGTTCTTCTCGTTATGGGCGCTTATGGCCGTTGGCGCTGGCAGGAATGGATATTCGGCGGCGCGACATCCTATGTGCTGCGCCACACTGACATACCCGTACTAATGGTGCATTGACGTGGGCCGCTCCCGCCCCGTCTCCTAGCGCCGCAATAGGCGCCATAGGCGTTGTCAGACTAACTAATCATGAGCTGGCCGATTACGATCGGTCAAGACTCTCACGCTGCGAGTTGACGCCATTCCGCGAGTGCAGCAGCGCGGTTCTGCTTGAAGATATCGCGACGGTTGAG
>JAGPVD010000126.1 GCA_018067145.1 Methyloceanibacter sp. | reverse complement strand
CAGGGCAAAGGTCTATGCCACCACCGTCGACCCGGCTGAGCATATCGCGCTGGTCAAAGGTGACGTGGCGTCTGGCGAGCCTGTATTGGTGCGCGTGCACGCCATGAACACGCTGGACGATCTGTTTGCTTCCGGTGGTGATCGCGAGAGCCCCATCCACAAGGCAATGGAGATCATTGGCCGCGAAGAGCGTGGCGTGATCGTGCTGATCCGAGAGTCCCGTCCCAATGCCATCTCCGTGCGCCTCAAGCAGGCAGAGGGAGGCCAAGGCCAGCAGCGGCTGATGGAATACGGCATCGGGGCCCAGATCCTGCTCGACCTCGGCGTTCGCGAGATGGTGCTGCTGTCGAATTCACCCGCGCGTAAAATTGTCGGTCTCGAGGGCTATGGCCTGAAAGTCATTGGCCAGCGCAGCCTGGAGCAGACCCCATGAGCCGTAAGGGTTCAAACTCAGTCCTCATCATCGAGGCCCGCTTCTACGAAGATATCGCTGACGAACTGGCGCGTGGCGCCATCGACGAGTTGCGCGCCAGTCAGGTGGACTATGAGCGGATTGCGGTGCCGGGCGCGCTCGAAATCCCACTGGCGCTAAGCCTTGCGCTTGCCAACGGTTTTGTCGGCCGCGCGGGGCGTCATCGCGGCTGCATCGCGCTTGGTTGCGTCATAAGAGGCCAGACATCCCATTATGAAATCGTTGCGCGGGATTCTTCGGCGGGCCTGCATGAGCTCGCCGTCCAGCATGGCGTGCCCATCGGTTCCGGCATTCTCACCTGTGAAAGCCGGGAACAGGCCTGGGAGCGGGCCAGTGTCGACGGGCGGAACAAGGGTAGCGACGCCGCTCGTGCTTGCCTCACATTGATGCGCCTTGAGCAGCATTTCTCCTCCGCGAGCAAGCGGTAGCCACATGGCTGAGCCCAAAGCAAAACCAAACCGTGCGGCATCTCGGAGCGCAGCCAGGCTGGCTGTGGTTCAGGCACTCTATCAAATGGATATGAGCGGGATCGACTTGAACGAAGTCGTCTCCGAGTTCGAAGCCCATCGTTTGGGCCAAGAAATCGAAGGCGACCAGTATTTTGAGGCCGAGGCCGCTTTCTTCCGCGATCTCGTCGAGGGTGTTGTGCGTGAACAGCGCAGCCTCGACCCGCTGATCGACGAACAGCTTGCCGAAGGCTGGCGGCTTAATCGCGTTGATTCCATCCTGCGGGCAATCTTAAGGGCAGGGGCCTATGAACTGGCTATGCGCGACGACGTTCCCGCCCGCGTCGTTATCTCCGAATATCTCGACATCGCCCATGCCTTCTTCGGCGACGAAGAGCCACGCGTCGTGAACGGCATTCTCGATCGGCTGGCCCGTAAGGCGCGCTCGAAGGAGTTGGCTTCCCGCGAGGCAAGCCGTGGTTGACGGGGTTGCCCACGTCGATGAGAAACACGGCGATGAATTCGATCTTATCGCCAGCGTCTTCGCACCCTTGGCCAAAGACTCTGGTGCACTCGGATTGCGCGACGATGCAGCGGTGTTGCGACCGCCGGAGGGGCATGAGCTTCTCGTCAGCTGCGATGCGATCAACGAGGGCGAGCATTTCCTAAAGGATGACCCGGCGGACAGTATCGGCCACAAGGCGCTCGCCGTGACCTTGTCGGACCTCGCGGCCAAGGGCGCGCGGCCTTACGCTTATCTCCTGTCGCTATCCTTGCCGCGCGATATTTCGCCGGACTGGCTCAAAGGATTGGCGGCGGGCCTCGACGCACTTCAGACCGAAGCCGGCGTCGCGCTTGTTGGCGGCGACACCACGGCGTCGCAGGGTGGCATCAGTATCGTCGTCACAGGTCTTGGCCTCGTACCACAGGGCCACGCGGTCTTGCGCCTTGGCGCCAAGCCCGGTGACCGGCTCTATGTGAGCGGCACCATTGGCGACGCTCATCTCGGTCTTCGTCTGCTGCAAGATCCGACCCTCGCCGAGACCTGGGGGCTCTCAGGGGAAGACGTGGTGTTTCTCGTCGAGCGCTACCGGCGCCCGTCGCCACGTTTCGATCTCGCTTTGCTTGTGCAGAATTTCGCGCAAGCCTCGATCGACGTTTCCGACGGTCTCGTGGGCGACATCGACAAGCTCTGTCAGGTCTCCCATGTGGGGACGACGCTCATGACACAGAACATCCCATTCTCTCCAGCAGCCAGAAAAGCCCTCGCATGCGAGCCTGGCCTGCTCCCAAGCCTGATCACCGCAGGGGACGATTATGAGCTGGTGGCGGCGGTGCCTGAGAGATGCGTGGCCGCTTTTGAAGCCGAGGTTGAGGCCAAGCAGTTGCGATTCGCGTCCATCGCCGAAGTCGGAGGCGGCGATCTGCAAGTGAGGGTGCTTGATGCTAAAGGTGAGAAACTCGCCCTAAGCCACCGAGGCTTCAGCCATTTCTAGAAGCTAACAGACTTCACTGAGCTAAAACGCCCCTTAGGGAGGCCATCTGTTGCTTCCGGGCCTCAATTTTGGCAGTTTCCGCCCAACTTAAGTTCACTCTTGGGGGGCGACGATGTCGCGAGCACCTATCGGTGTTTCGCCTTCGCGGTCGCGCTTCCCTCACATTCCATCTGATTCGATAAACGGGGACTGTCCGATATGACCTTGGCTCTTTACCTCATCATTGCTTGCGGGGCGCTGTCCGTCGCGTATGGCGTCTGGACCACGAGATCCGTTCTCGCCGCGGATGCGGGTACGGCGCGCATGCAAGAAATTGCCGCTGCCATTCAGGAAGGCGCGCAAGCCTATCTCGCCCGTCAATACCAGGCAGTCGCTCTGGTTGGTGTGGTTATCTTCGTCGCGCTCTACTTCTTGCTCGGCTGGCTTCCGGCCATCGGCTTCGCGGTGGGTGCGGTGCTGTCCAGCGCCGCCGGCTATATCGGCATGAACGTTTCGGTGCGGGCCAATGTCAGGACCGCGCAAGCCGCGACGGAAAGCCTGGGCGCTGGCTTGAGCCTCGCATTCCGTTCCGGCGCCATCACCGGCATGCTCGTGGCAGGCCTCGCCCTTCTCGGCGTCTCTGTTTACTTCCTCATCCTCACCAAATTCCTCGGCCACGCCCCGGCATCGCGCGTCGTTGTTGACGCGCTCGTCGCTCTTGGCTTCGGTGCTTCGCTGATCTCTATCTTCGCCCGGCTTGGCGGCGGCATCTTCACCAAGGGTGCCGATGTCGGTGGCGATCTCGTCGGCAAGGTCGAAGCTGGCATCCCCGAGGACGACCCACGCAACCCGGCAACGATTGCCGACAATGTCGGCGACAATGTTGGCGACTGCGCTGGCATGGCAGCCGATTTGTTCGAAACCTACGTTGTGACCGTCGTCGCGACGATGGTGCTCGCCTCGATCTACTTCCTCGATGGCGGCCGTGTCATGGAGATGATGGTCTATCCGATGGCCATCGGCGCTGTGTGCGTGATCACTTCGATCGTCGGCACGTATTTCGTTCGCCTCGGCGCAAGCCAGTCCATCATGGGTGCTCTGTATAAGGGCGTGCTTGTGAGTGGCGTGTTGTCCCTTATCGCGCTCTGGCCGCTGACGTCGTGGCTTGTGGGCATGGACACGGCGCTGTCGGACGGCAACGTGTCCTTTACCGGCCAGGATCTCTATTTCTGCGGCGTTGTCGGTCTCGTCGTGACCGCGCTGATCGTGGTCATCACCGAGTACTATACCGGCACGAACTACCGCCCGGTGCAATCCATCGCCAAGGCCTCCGTTACCGGCCACGGCACCAATGTCATCCAGGGCCTCGCCATCTCGCTTGAATCAACGGCGCTTCCAGCGCTGGTGATCATCGGGGCGATCATCGTCGCCAACGGCCTTGCCGGCCTGTTCGGTATCGCCATCGCGGTGACCACCATGCTGGCGCTTGCCGGCATGATCGTGGCACTCGACGCCTTCGGGCCCGTCACCGATAACGCCGGTGGCATTGCCGAAATGGCCGGCATGCCAGCCGAAACCCGGAAGACCACGGATGCTCTCGACGCTGTGGGTAACACGACCAAAGCGGTCACCAAGGGTTATGCCATTGGTTCGGCTGGCCTTGGCGCGCTTGTGTTGTTTGCCGCCTATACCGAGGACCTCAAATACTTCGCCGCGAACGCTGCTGAGTTCCCGTATTTCACTGGCGTCAATCCCAGCTTCACCCTGTCCGACCCTTACGTGGTCGTGGGGCTGTTCCTGGGCGGGTTGCTGCCTTACCTGTTCGGCGGCATCGCCATGACGGCGGTGGGGCGCGCTGCCTCTGCTATCGTCGAAGAAGTGCGTCGTCAGTTCAAGGAAAAGCCCGGCATCATGAAAGGCACGGAGCGCCCCGACTACGGTCGTGCCGTGGATATCCTGACGCGGGCGGCGATCAAAGAAATGATCGTGCCGTCGCTGTTGCCGGTGCTCTCGCCGGTCGTCTTCTACTTCGTCATCGAGGCAATCGCTGGGAAGAGCGCGGCGTTCTCCGCACTTGGCGCCATGCTTCTCGGTGTCATCGTCACAGGCCTGTTCGTCGCTATCTCTATGACGGCGGGCGGCGGTGCCTGGGACAATGCAAAGAAGTATATCGAGGATGGCAATTACGGCGGGAAGGGCTCAGAGCCGCATAAGGCTGCGGTGACAGGCGACACGGTCGGCGATCCCTACAAGGATACGGCCGGCCCCGCAATAAACCCGATGATCAAGATCACCAACATTGTGGCGCTGCTGCTGTTGGCGGTTCTTGCCCACCACTAAGACCAAACGGGCCGGGCTTCGTTTAGAGGCCCGGTCCCGGAATACCGCTTCCGCTTCCGCTTTGGTCTTTGAACATCTTGCGGTTGGCGATGTTGCCGAAGAGCTGGTTGAGTAAACTCAGGTCCTTACCGCGGGCCGGCGTCTCACCCTTGAAGTAGTTGATGACGATCCCGTCCTCCATGCCGTAATGACCGACCTTCTGGACGTTTTCGCTGCCATCGAAATAGACGGCCAAAACTTGTCGGTCGATCTCGTAAGGCTTCATGAAGGCCACGGTCTTCTGTGTGGTCGAGATATAGTACCAAGCGTCGCCGCCGATCGAGCTGGTCGTGTCGGGAGAGCCGAGGACCGTCTTGACCTCTTCCTTCGACTGGCCCGGCTGAATATCTTGGAGGTTGATGTCGATAAAAACATGACCATGCCGGTCAATCTGAGCGCCACAGGATATGAGCGCAACCGGACCGGCGAGGAGCACGGCAAGCATGGGAAGTGAAGCCCAAACGGATGCAGGCTTAGCCTTGCGCAAGATTCTGACGTCCCCCTATGAGCCCCGTAGGGAGCTTTGCGTACCCGCTCCACCAAATGGGCCTGAAGTGCCAAGAAGCTAAACGAAATGGCCCGGTCATTGAACCCTCTCGCGTCCCTGCTGCCATGGCGCCGCAAGGATCCCCATGCAGCCGAAATCTATGGCGCGATTGTGGCGCGGGCACGGCTTCCTGTTTTCTATCAGGGGTTTGGTGCGCCCGACACGCTTGAGGGTCGTTTCGTCGTTCTGACACTCCATCTTTTCGCTGTGCTTCATCGTCTAAAGTCTGGCAACGCGCAATCGTTCCAAATGGCGCAGGAACTTGCCGACCACTTCACCGCGGACATGGAAACTGTGTTGCGCGAGCTTGGCATTAGCGATCTTAAGATTCCGAAAAAGGTGAGGGGGCTCACCGCCTCAGGCGCGGCATTGCTGCGAGACTATGAGGAGGCTCTTTCCAGGGGAGAAGAGGCCTTCACCGCGACCATCGCCCGTACACTGCCTTTAGAGGGAACCTCAGCCGACGATGCAGCATCGCGCCTATCGGCTTATCTCAAAGAGGTGCTCCGGTATCTAGAGGCCGAGCCCATTGACGACCTCTGTACCGGCACGTTGAGCCTACCGCCCGCCTCGGTGGACCAGGAGGGCACTACGATATGAGGGACCAGATGGATGAAGAAACTGAGAGCTCTCCATTATTGCGGCCACTGCGGATCGTCGACATCGACGAGGCGGGCGAGCACAAGATCGAGGCCACGAGCGAGGAGATATCCCAGATGGTCGCGCTGCTTGGTCTTGTGGCCCTAGACGGTCTCAAATTCGAGTATCGCCTGCGCCGTGGGGTTGATGGTCGCGTGGATCTCCTTGGGAGGCTCAAGGCCCATGTCGCCCAGACCTGTGTCGTTACGCTTGAGCCAATCGAAACGGACATCGATATTCCGGTGGAAGTTGAGTTCTGGCCCCAGCTCATGCTGGAAGAACTTGAGAACGATCCCGAGGAGCCAGGCGAGTCGGGGCGGCTCGATTGGCCCGAGGGCATCACCGACGGCACCATCGATATCGGGCCTGTAATTTACGAAACGCTCGGAACGGCGCTTGATCTCTATCCAAAACGGGGGGACGCGAAGCTCGAATGGTCGCAAGCGGCAGAAGACGCAAAAACCATCAAAGCTGGGCCTTTTGCTGCCTTAAAACGCCTCAAAAAGCCCTGACTGCCCGGACTTCAGGATAAAATCAGGTTGTCACTGAGTGTAATTTAAGTCTATTCGGGGTTGGTTTTCGGGGGTGCTGCTGCGGCTAAGCCGCCGCTCGGTCTAGTCTTCCAGATTGGCAATGAGAATGGGTGCTCCAGTCACCATAGCGCTTGACGCCATGGGCGGGGACCACGGTCCCAGCGTGGTCATTCCGGCCGCGGCCATCGCGCTCGTCCGCCATCCGCAGATGCGCTTCATTATCGTTGGAGACGAGACGACGATCCGCGCGGAGCTTGCGGCCCATCCTGCGCTCGCCGACAAAATTGAAATCATTCACACTGACGTCGCCGTGGCCATGGATGCGAAGCCCAGCCAGGCGCTCCGCCAGGGCCGCTGGAAATCGAGCATGTGGCTCGCCATCCAGTCGGTACGCGATGGGGGCGCCACCGCCGTCGTGTCCGCGGGCAATACCGGCGCGCTCATGGTTATGGCCAAATTTTGCCTGAAGTCGATTAAGGGCGTCGAGCGCCCGGCCATTGCCGCAATCTGGCCGACCATCGACGCCGAATGCATCGTGCTTGATGTCGGCGCCAACGTTGGCGCCACGTCCCGCCAAATTGTTGAGTTCGCGCTAATGGGAGCAGCCATGGCGCGTGCTCTGTTCGGCATGAAAGCGCCGTCCGTGGGCCTGCTGAATATTGGCGTCGAGGAGATTAAGGGCGTTGAGGAAATCAGGGATGCGGCTGCCGTACTGAAAGAGGCCCCACTGCCACTTCGCTATCATGGCTTCGTCGAGGGCGACGATATTGGCCGCGGCACAGTGGACGTGGTGGTCACCGATGGCTTCACCGGGAACATCGCATTGAAGACGGCAGAGGGAACGGCTAAGCAAATCGGCGAGTATTTGCGTGCAGCCTTGGGGCGCTCGCTCCTTGCTCGTCTCGGCGCCGTCCTAGCGCAGGGCGCATTGCGCGCTCTTAAAGACAAGATGGACCCGCGCCAGCTGAACGGGGGCATCTTCCTTGGGCTGAACGGCATTGTCATCAAAAGCCACGGCGGAACCGACGCGACGGGCTTCGCTTGTGCCATCGATCTCGCCTATGAAATGGCGGCGAGTCGTGTGGTCGAGCAACTCGGGAATGACGTGTCCCATTTTCACACCAAGCTGGAGCTTGAGGGTGCGGCGTAGGCTTGGGAGTGAGTTGAGTTGAGCAGCATACGGTCAGTTATAAGAGGCGTGGGCGGCTACTTGCCTGCACGCGTTGTCACCAACGAAGAATTAGCCGGGCTCGTCGATACCTCCGACGAGTGGATTACCGCGCGAACTGGTATCCGTGAGCGCCACATCGTCGCCGAAGGTGAGTTGACCTCGACCATGGGCGTGATTGCCGCCAAGGCGGCGTTGGCCGACGCAGGGCTTACACCTGACGACATCGATCTCATTGTCCTGGCTACTTCGACCCCCGATCAGACTTTTCCCGCCACCGCGGTGACCATCCAAGCCGAACTTGGGATCACTCATGGCGCAGCCTTCGATGTACAGGCCGTCTGCTCAGGCTTTGTTTTCGCATTAGCTACAGCTGATAACTTTCTGAAAGGAAGTACGTTTAAGCGTGCCCTGGTTATTGGCTCTGAGACCTTTTCGCGCATTCTCGACTGGGAAGACCGCAATACATGCGTGCTGTTTGGTGATGGCGCCGGCGCGGTGATCGTCGAGGCGCAGGATCAAAACGGTTCCATGAGCGACAGGGGCATTCTCGCCACCTGTCTGCGCTCTGATGGCCGTTACCGGGACAAGCTCTATGTGGACGGCGGACCGTCCTCCACCGGCACCGTGGGTCATGTCCGCATGGATGGGCCGGAGGTTTTCCGGCATGCCGTGAGCAAAATCAGCGAAGTCGTCGGCAATACGCTGAAGCAGTCTGGCTTCCAAGCGTCTGATATTGATTGGTTTGTTCCGCACCAAGCCAACCGGCGCATTTTGAATGGGGCAGCCAGGAAGCTCGGCCTCGATCCCGGCCGCATCGTCATTACCGTGGATAAACACGCCAATACATCGGCGGCATCGATCCCACTCGCCCTCCACACCGCCTGCACGGACGGCCGCATCAAACCGGGCGATTTGGTACTTTTGGAGGCCATGGGAGGCGGATTTACGTGGGGTGCGCTGCTCATTCGGTGGTAAGTGCCGCGAGAATGTCACACCCGATCCAAAATAGAGCGCAATATCAGGAATTTGTTCGCTCGGGAGATTGACCATTCTGCGCGCGCTCGGCTAGCATCTTGGTTCGTCCCGCAACTTTGGGGGAGCCGTAAGTAATATGAGCGGGAAGACACTAACGCGCGCTGACCTCGCGGAGGCCGTGTTCCAGAAAGTGGGTCTGCCTCGGAACGAATCCGCGGAGATCGTGGAGCTTGTGCTTCGCGAGATTGTGGTGAGTCTGGAGCGCGGTGACCCGGTAAAACTGTCCTCATTTGGCTCGTTCGGCATTCGCAACAAGGGTCAGCGAATTGGACGGAACCCGAAGACCGGTCAGGAAGTTCCTATTACACCGCGACGGGTGCTTGTGTTCCGCGCAAGCAACATCATGAAGCAGCGCATCAACGAGTCGCTATCTCGGGGGGAAACCGCCGAGTAGGCGCTCGTCGTAACGCCAGGAGGACCAGCGTTGGAGAAGGCGCCTGAGGCGTTTCGAACAATCAGCGAAGTTGCTGATGAACTGGAAGTCCCGAAACACGTGCTGCGTTTCTGGGAAGCCAAATTCGCTCAACTGAAACCCATGAAGCGCGGTGGTGGTCGCCGGTACTACCGACCGGAGGATGTGGCGCTTCTGCGGGGCATTCGTTTTCTACTCTACAACGACGGTTATACTATTCGTGGTGTCCAAAAGATCCTACGCGAGCAGGGACCGCGCTACGTCATGGACTATCGGCGGCTCGCGGCAGAGGCGGAAGAGGGCGGGCCGGCGCTGCCACCGGATATTCCAGACGTCGCCGCGGAAGCGGCTAAGGGCAGCTGTCCGAGTTCGCCTCCGGCAAAAGGGCCGGCTCGCAAATTGAACGGGGACACGCTCGTAACCCTCCTTGAGGAAATCGAAGTCTGTCAGCGGCTTCTTTCCGACGCCGACGCCAAAGAATAGCCGGAACGCGGCTCTGACCGCTTTGGCTTGTTTCCCGAGCCCGATCCAGATACCTAGTCTGCCTGATCATCGAGATGTCGGAGCGTGGCGCAGTTCGGTTAGCGCACCGGTCTGGGGGACCGGGGGTCGGGAGTTCAAATCTCCCCGCTCCGACCATTTCTCCCAAAGAAAATCAATGTTTAGACAGTTCTTTTGAGGGGCAGTCCTTCCGCTAATGACACATAGCGGGCATTTCCGAACCGCATGGCCGTAGATCTAGTCTCCGCCGGATGGAGGCCGCTTCTGGCCCTAATAGCGGACATTGTCTATGCTCACGACGGGCGAACCAGCTGGGAATAAATGGGGGATACTAGATGACATCGGCGAGCTTATTGATTGTTCTGTTGGTCGGAACCGTAGTCGGCGCGGCGACCGGGTTGGCGTTGGGCGATGCCGTGAGCGCCAATTTACTGGCCATCCTCGCGGGGTTCCTCGGCGCGGTCCTTGCGGCCGTCGCTCGCAATTTGACCATGGTGCGCGGCGCGGGCGTTGGCCCCGATAACTCGCGAACGCCTGGGTTGGTGATTTTCTATGCCGCCGTGGCTTCGCTCGCTGGCAGCTTGGGCGCAAAGGAGGTTTCGGACCTAAGCGAAGTTTCGTCGGGAGTCTGGATCGGAACGTTAGCTGGTCTGTTTTCTTCGTTGTTACTCGCGATCCTGATGATCACCTATCATACCAATCCCGGTGAGCCGGCGAAACTCGTCTCGCGGCGCTGATCGCGCTTTCTACAGAAGGTCACTGATGAGCTGGGTCCGCGAATGGCACTTCGCAGACATCCATGCCTACTCTGAGCATGTCCGTTCTTGGGGGTGAAGCGGACATTCCCGATCTCTGCTCTAACGTCCGCTAATGACCCGAACCGGTATCAGTTCCCCCGTGCGGGAGGTTGTGTCTATGGTCGGGTCATCCACCACCTTGAAGGCCGCGCCTTTGTCGGCAAGCGTGGATACGATGCGGTAGAGGTCTGAGGTTGAGCGCGCCAAGCGGTCGATCTTAGTGATGGGAAGCCCAGAAAGGCTCCGCTCAGGCCAACGTCAAGAGGGGGTTGACCCTTCGAGTTCCGGTAGCTTGTGTATCCCTGCGCCCATCTCGGCAATGTAGAAGTCGACCATTTCGCGCGTCATTTCCTCGACGGAAAAATGTTGCCTGACGTATTCCTGCAAGGCTTCGGCGCGTGTCAGGAATGGCTTTGGATCAGTAAGGAAGGCGCGGAGCTGACTGGCCAGGGCCTCGACGTCACCCGGCGGAATGAGCGGCATGGGAACGTCGCCTGTGATTTCTGGGATGCCGCCAACATTGGTGGCGATCAGGGGCATGTGTGCCGCTGCCGCCTCCAGAACGATATAGGGCAGGGACTCCGCGAGCGACGGCACCACTACGCATCGAGCTCGAACGAACGCAGTGCGGGCTGGTTGTGGTCCAGAGAAGACCACCCGAGATGTAAGCCCGAGTCTACGGGCCATACGCTTGAAATGTTTCTCGTCAGGACCACTGCCGACGATGATGGCGCGCCCTGGGAAGATGGTCTGATGCGCGGCGAGCGCCTCGAGGAATACATCGACGCCCTTCAACTTGCGCAGTTCGCCAATGAATACGAAATCCGCCGCATCGTCCGCGAGCAGCGACTCGTAAAACTCATAGCGATTGAGCCCGTTGTGGATGACTCGCGCCGGGCAGGGCGGCGGCCCGATCAACTCGGCGTAGCGGTTGCCTGCGTAAAGGCTCTCCAAGACGATCCCGTCGGTGAGGGACATGAGCCGGCGTTCCAGTCCGAGATAGGCTCGGCCCGAAATCGTCGAAGGTGAGTAATGCAGCACGCCACCATGTGGGGTGTAGGCGACCTTGGTGCCCTTTCGCTTGCGTAAACGCCGTCCCGCGAGCCGGGCATAGGCGCCGCCTTTAGCGCCATGGCCGTGAAGCACGTCAACGTCAAGCTTGCCGGCCAGCTTGGCGATTTTTCGATAGGTCCGCCAATCGTTCAGGCCCAATTGGCGGGTCATGGGAATTCGGGTGAGGCCGAGTGCGCAGTTGTCTTCAAGGCGGCTCAGCGCCACCGAGATTTCGCTGCCGCCGGTGCGCGAATCGCAAATCACACCGACCTCGGCGCCAAGCTCTGCTTGGCCGAGCGCCAGATCGTGCACGTGGCGGAAGATTCCTCCGACGGGCGCACGTAGGCAATGGAGGATGCGAAAATTAGAGCTCACGAGACCCGAAACGTCGGAGAAAGGAACAGCGTTCCCCTGAGCTTTAGAAGAAGCGTTCGCGGACGTAAATAGTATCCCCTGGCCGCACTGGATAATCGGCGGGCGCCATCACCGTCGAATTGACGCCACCGAAACGCCTTGTGAGGCCAACGAAGCGCAGTTTGCGCTTGCTCTGTATAGCCTTCGGCGACGGCCACGGCGGCTTCGACGGTCATGGCATCGACATAGGGGTACTTGCCGGGCTTGTTGACCTCTCCGAGGATATAGAATGGGCGGGGGGTCTCGACCTCAACGGTGACGTTGGGATCCTTGATAAATTTCCGGCTGAGGTCCCGGGAAATCCGCGATGCGAGCTGGACGGTCATGAGCCCTCTGGTTCGGGCTGTTCCGATCAGCGGCTATGACCGCACATGGTTACCACTATCTAACGTGTAGGTTTCTTTTGGCACGACCGGCACACCCGGTGGTGCATAGCCTGCGTTAATTGGTAGCGGCTGTGCCGGAGGTGGCAACGGAGCTGGCGTCGACAATACCAAATCGAGCCCTCTTAGCCCCGCCCCGCAGCCTGTAGCCGCCAACGCACGCGGCAAGCACTGCCAGCATGAAAAGTGCGATACCCGCCAGTTGAACGCTTCGAGTCCATTACATGGCCACAGAATACGGCCTGCATGGTCAATGAATGCCGCGTGTCCGTGCCGGAGCAGGCCGCGATTTAAGCATTTAGTTATCGCATTCTGCGTTTGATGGCCCACGCGTTCAGGGGTCCCGCTGAAATGACCAGGTTCCATAAGAGTTCTGCGAGCGATGGCATTAACGTCGCCACGCTAGGGGCAGCGATGACGCTAGAACGCCGCCCTCAGCGCGAAGTCCACAAAAATATCAAGAGGTGCAGTGATGTCATCACTGAGTTCGAATGACCTCCGCCATTACATGACCCAACGGGTAGCCTCTTCGGACGACGAAGAGACGATCGCAGTTCCGCAAAACCCGCAAGTGGGTGTTGGGGTCGTTGGGCCGGTGCTGAGGTCCCGAGATGCATTACTAGACCGGGTTCTGAGGTCTGCTGGCGGTGAACTGCCACGCGCGCTTCTGGTTGCCGGGGTTTCACCCAGCGTCGACGCGGCTCAAGTGGCAATTGGACTGGCTCGTGCCCTGGGCCACAGAAACGAGAAAGTCGTGCTTGTCGATTTGGCCAAAGGCGCCTCCGCCGTGTCGGGCCCTCTTGGTATGCCGCGCGCACCTGGCTTTTCAGATTTGGCGATAGGCCAGGCGAGCTTTGCCGACGTTATTCGTATTGATGACGATAGCTCCTTACAGGTAATCACGGCGGGCAGTCCCACGGCCAAAAGTGGGGAGCCCGAACCGGACCGTTTCATGCCCGTATTCGAGGCTCTAACCCACGCTTATGACTGCGTCGTCCTTCATGCCGATTTGCGATCGATGCAGACGCTGCTAGCAGCGCTCAAATTCGAGCTGTCGCGGGTGGTTGCTGTCCTGCCGGAAGGGGCCAGCGTCGACAGTGAGAGGAGTCCTTTGTCCACGTTCCGGGCGCTTGGTTCTCCGGTCCTCCTTTATGAGGACTGCCGCAAGCAACGCCGCATGGGACTGTTCAACCGTTCCTCGGCAGTCTGAAGGCCTGCTTGCTAGACGCGACTTTGAGTTGGCACGCGCCGCGGGCTTCAAGACCGCGGTGACCACAAGCAACGGAATGTTGTTTCCGGACCACCGCAAGCACCTGACCGCGTTGCCAAGGGGCTCGCTCAACGGCGACTATCAATCCCTTGACATATACGGCGCTTCATCTCTCTGGCGCGCCCTTCGCCCTGTGGAACCGCCTTCGCAGCGTCAACGCCGACTGAGCCCAAATCAGTCAGGCCGCTGCATCCACCGGATCAAAAGTCCGGCGGGAAGCACCCATAGCAAGCCAGCCACCATGAAGAAGAAGAACTGGATCCAGGCGGGCGCCAGCGTGATCCGGCCCATGCCGATTTCCGCCGCGACCCAAACATAGATGGGCAAAATGAGCACCAGCACGATCGTGCCGATCAGCTTGCGGGTTCGTCTGGTCATTGGCCTGTGGTGCTCATTTCAGTTTCTCCGGCGGTGCGGCAACGCGGATGCCGGCTCAAGATTGAGTTGAAGCCCTGCTGCGGTTATCACCCTTGCCATGACTTCCGCCACCGCCAAAGGTCCCAAAGCAGAAATGCCCGCGATGCCCGCCCACCATGTTCGCGTGCTCCGCATTTGGCTTGGCGTCATCGCATTTCTGGTCGTCGCCATGAGCCTTGTTGGTGGGGCCACGCGGCTTACGGATTCCGGTCTGTCGATCACCGAGTGGCAGCCAATCATTGGCGCCATTCCGCCGTTGTCCGCGGCCCATTGGCAAGAGGCATTCGAGGCCTATCAGAGGATCCCAGAATATACCGAGATCAATCACGGCATGAGCCTCGCGCAGTTCAAAGCTATCTATTGGTGGGAGTGGGCCCATCGGTTTCTCGGCCGCTTCATCGGCGTCGCCTTCCTCCTTCCCTTCATTGTGTTCTGGGTGGCCGGATATATCCCGCGCGCACTGCTGCCCCGGCTTCTCGGGCTGTTTTTCCTTGGCGGCCTGCAGGGTGCGCTTGGCTGGTACATGGTGAAAAGCGGTCTGGTGGACCGGACCGATGTTAGCCAATACCGGCTGACAGCCCATTTCGGCGTGGCGATTCTCATTCTTGGTTACACGCTTTGGCTACTGTTCGGTCTCGGCGGCGCACTCAAAGAGCAAACACGATCTCGCGCTGCCACCTGCGTGGCTGCGTCAGTGCTGCTTCTGGTCTTTGTGCAATTGCTTGCCGGTGCGTTAGTGGCCGGGATTGATGCAGGCATGGGCTTCAATACCTGGCCGCTGATCAATGGCGCGTATCTTCCGAACGGGCTGAACGAAGCGTCGCCCTGGTATCTCAACCTGTTCGAGAACCCGCTGACGGTGCAGTTTGACCATCGCATGTTGGGCTATGCGGTTGTGGTCGCCACGGTTGCTCAGGCGCTTTGGCTTGCACTGAAGCGCGACGGCCAAGCGCTCGTGGGCAGCGCCGTGACGCTCGCAGTGCTAGCGACCCTGCAAGCAACGCTCGGCGTGTGGACGCTGCTATTGGCCGTGCCCATTCAACTCGGCCTGGCCCATCAGGCTGGCGCCATCATCGTGTTCGTCGCCGCGCTCTACCATCTCTGGCTCGCACGCTATACGGCGAGCGACACAACCAACACTCAGGCCTTAGCCAACGCCTGATCGAGGTCGGCGATCAAATCGTCCACATCCTCAAGCCCAATCGACAACCGCACGACGTCTGAGCCCGCGCCCGCGCGGTCCCGCTGCTCATCACTAAGCTGACGGTGGGTCGTAGAGGCGGGATGAATGATAAGGCTGCGCGTATCGCCGATATTGGCGAGATGGCTGAACAGTTCGACATTGCTGACCACTGCGATGCCCGCGTCATACCCACCCTTGAGGCCAAAGGTGAACACACCGCCGGCACCCTTGGGGCAATAGCGCTCGGCCAGGGCGAGGAACTCGTTGCCCGGCAATCCCGCATAATTAACCCACGCCACCTTGTCGTGCGCTGTCAGCCATTCCGCCACTTGTAACGCGTTGTCGCAATGCCGCTGCATGCGAAGCGGCAAGGTCTCGATGCCGGTGAGAATGAGGAACGCGTTGAGCGGCGCGATGGCCGGCCCCAGATCGCGAAGCCCCAACACCCGGCAAGCAATGGCAAATGCGAAATTGCCGAAGGTCTCAGCCAGCGTTATGCCGTGATAGCTCGGGCAGGGTGCCGACAGCGTCGGATAGCGACCACTTGCTATCCAGTCGAATGTACCGCAATCGACAATGGCGCCGCCGATGGAATTGCCATGCCCGCCAAGGAACTTGGTCAGCGAATGCACGATGATGTCGGCGCCGTGCTCCTTGGGCTGCATGAGATAGGGCGTGGCCAATGTATTGTCGACGATAAGGGGCACACCGGCTTCCTTGGCCACGGCAGAGATCGCCGCGATGTCGGTGATGATGCCGCCGGGGTTGGCAATGGACTCCACGAAGATCGCTTTGGTCTTCGGCGTCACCGCCGCGCGGAACGACTCAGCGTCCGTGGTGTCCGCCCAGCGCACCCGCCAGCCAAACTTGGTGAAGGCTTGCGAGAACTGGTTCATCGAGCCGCCATAGAGCTGGCGCGCGGCGATGAACTCGTCGCCCGGCTCAAGCAGTGTGTGGAATACAATCGCTTGCGCCGCGTGACCCGAGGCGACTGCAAGCGCGGCGGTGCCACCCTCCAAAGCGGCGACCCGTTCCTCCAGCACCGCCTGGGTGGGGTTCATGATGCGGGTATAGATATTGCCGAAGGTTTCTAGATTGAACAGCGCCGCGGCATGGTCCACGTCATCAAAGACAAAGGACGTTGTTTGATAGATCGGCGTGACCCGGGCGCCGCTCGAAGGGTCCGGTTGGGCTCCGGCATGAATAGCAAGCGTGTTGAAGCCAGGCTGGCGCTCTTCAGACATCGGCAAACCTCCATGGATAGGAAAATACTGACGCGACAGCGACTATCCTAACAGAGCAAATGCAATCGGCACTCGGCAAGCCATGCCGCGAACGTGCAGTCATTTTTTGGATCGCAGCGCGCGTTTCTGCACGCCATTGCCGCTAAGCAGCGGCCGCCTGCTCGACAACACGCGGGAGTTGACCCCCGTCCAGCCAATTTCGCCGGAGAGGCGTCCATATTCAATTTTGGGGCAACGGTTAATCACCACTTTGAGCCCGCCGGCCTCGGCCAACTCAGCCGCTTCGTGATTGCGTATCCCAAGCTGCATCCACACCACCTTCGCGCCAATGCCGATGGCATCTTGCGTGATGGGAAGCGCCGCGTCTGAATTCCGGAAGATGTCGACAATCTCGATCGGTTTGTCGATGTCACCCAGCGCGCCGAAGATTTTCTGCCCAAGAAGCTCTTTACCCGCATGGCCTGGATGGACGGGGATGACATCGAAACCTCTAGCCAAAAGATACTTCATGACGAAATGGCTGGGCCGCGACGGGTTGGGGCTCGCGCCCACCATGGCGATAACGCGGTGG
>JAGPVD010000117.1 GCA_018067145.1 Methyloceanibacter sp. | reverse complement strand
CGAAGTCCGCGTAGCGTGGCTCGGCCTCTGCCGAGTATGGTGCCTCGGGTGCCGGTGTCTCGCTTGCCATCGCAGCAGACGCGAACGGGTTCGGCTCTGGCACGTAGCCAAAGGTTTCCGAAGGGGTGTCCTGGGCGTCCTGGTCCAGGCCGCCCAACAATGCTTTGCCAAGGCGCTCGAAGTCATCCAGCGGCGAGGAGCTGTCCGGGTCCAGGCGGCGCGCGAGATCGCTGACCTGGTTATACAGACGATCGAACGTCTCGGCATTTTCGGACGGGCGTGCATCCCGCGCTGCGTCCGTGGTCCGAGACAGTTGATCGACCCGGACGTGAAGCTCATCGAGAGCGTCGCCATAGCGGCGTTCGCAATCCTCGACCCGCTCCACCAGACGGCGCAGCAGGCTTTTGACGGAGCGCTGATCCATGGGCCGGTCTATGGGCCGATCGGCGGCGTAAGCGTTGCTGCTCGCGCGGGCACTGCTGCTGTGCCAACTTGCTTGTGAAGACATGCCGTTCCCCAGTTTGATGTCGCTGATCCCGCGTCCGATTGACCGAGAGAACCGGTCGAGGAACGCGGCGAAGCGGTCGCAACGACGGTGGCAAGACTGGGTAAATTTTCTGTTAAGCGGTGCCCTAAAATGGGACGGCTAAGGGGCTCGCGGGGCTATGGCCGATCAGTACGAGACGTCTTGATCATGGGCAGAAGAGGCACTCAGGGATGATGCAAGCCAACCACGTGCTGACGGTCCCAACGCGCGGCAAAGGCTTCCTCGAGCTGACGCGGGCGCTGTCCGGTTGGCTGGACAGCTTTGGGGCCGGCAACGGCCTCCTCACCGTGTTTGTCTCACATACCTCTGCATCGCTGACCATCCAGGAGAACGCCGATCCGAATGTGCGGTGCGATCTCTTGGACGCGCTTGAGATCCTGGCCCCGGAGGATCGCAATTACGCCCACGCTGACGAGGGGCCTGACGACATGCCGGCCCACATCAAGGCAATGCTCACTTCGGTGAGCCTAACGATCCCGGTTCGGGATGGCAGGCTGGTGCTCGGCACCTGGCAGGGTGTGTTCCTGATTGAGCACAGGACGCAGCCGCATCAGCGGAACGTCGCCTTGAACTTTATGGGCGACGCGGCCAGCGTTTAATTCGTATCCGGGAGAGGCTTTGATGCGGCGGCCAGCTCACGCGCGAGATCAATCCGTGGCTTTGCGCGTTGCCACTGATTTGGCTCTCTGCTGCGCCAGATCGAAGATCGCTTCGCCTTCGGGTTTCCGCATTTCCTCGTAATAGGCCGTCTCCGCAGGCGAGGGCGCCGGGCCGTAGAGACTGGCGCCAATGCCGGCGCCAAGCGCGAGAATGACAGCGACAAGGCTCATTGTGCCGATGCCCACGGCGGTCTCGGCCAGCCCGAACATGCCTCCCATGGTGACGGCGAGAAACAGGACCAAGAACCCTGTCGCCAGACTTGCGATCGCGCCCCATGCCGTGCAGTGCGGCCACCACAGCGCGAGTATGAGAACGGGAAAGAACGTCGCGGCAGCGAAGGCGAATGCCGTCACGGCATTTTGCAATGCGTCGACCTCGACGATCAGCAGGAAGATGATGACAGCGAGCGCACACGTCCCAATCGCCGCCCAGGCTGCCATCAGCCGTGGAAGGACGAGCGGGCGCCAGCCGAGCGCACCATAAACATCATCGGCAAGGCTCCCCGCCAGCGTGAAGAGATGAGAGCCCGCCGCGGCTAGCGCGACGGCTAAGCCGGCGCACGCCAAGAGTGCTGTGAGCACGAAGGGCAGTTCCGCCAGCATTGGCAGCAGAAGCGCCACGCCATCGCGCATGATGAGAAATTCGCCGGTTCCGATGCTTCCGTCGCCATTGAGGTCGCTCGTTTGTACCAAATGCCGCGTGCTTAACTCGGAGAGCCACGCCGGAAGTCCTGCCGTGGGAGCGAGCGCCATGTCACGGAAGATGAGGAGCTTGGCAAATGTCGCGAGCGCCGGCGCGGTGATCACGAACAGCGCCACCAACGCCAGGGCCCAGACGGTCGAGCGGCGCTGGTCGGCGATCGAGCATGTCACCCCGCTGCGCACGAGCAGGCTCGGCAGGGCCGCAGTGCCAAGCGCAAAGCAGACAAACAGCACAAGGAATCCGGCCTCGTTGATCGCTCCGAAAGGCTGCAGGAACGGCTTGGTGGCTTGCGTTGGCTCATGTCCGGTAAGGGCGGGCGCAATCTCGCCTGGCGTGACTGGAGACATTCCGACCTCGGTTTCAGCGCCCTGTAGCGAGTCGAACATCTCGCCATAGGTGAACTGCGGCGTGGGCAGGTGGGTGAACAACACCGAGATAACGATGAGCGGGACAGCAAGCCCGATGGCGCCGGCGATGAACTGAGCGCTGCCGGTCCATGTCAAAGAGCGCATCCCGCCGAGAATAGCTGTCGCCGACACGAACGAGGCGATGAGCAGGATCGAAAGCCAGTATGAGAGCGGAAGGAAGGTTGAGGCGACCACGGCCGCAAGCTGAATCTCGGCAGCGAGCAGGAGCGCGGTTGGTACGATCTGCATCACGCTTGCGGCCATGCGGATCGGGCGCGAACGGAAGCGCTGGCCGAGAAAGGCTGGCAGCGTGTAGGCGCCCGCTTTGCGCAAATACGGGACGAACAAAATGGCGGCAAGCAGCAAGCCGCATGTCCAGCCAAGGCCGATGGCGAGTGCATCGAAGCCCATGAACAGCACCACTCCGGTATAGGCGAAGAAGCCGACGCCCCCGACTGTCGTCGCGGCTAGGACCATCGCGTTGTAGACCTGGGGCACGCGACGCCCGGAAGTGAAGAAATCCTCGACGTTGAGTGTCCGCGATCCGATCGCGAAGACGAGATAAAGCGCAAGCGGCAGCAGGATCAGGCTGCGGGCAATCGCACCGTCGCCCCAGCCGAGCTGCTCGAACATGGCAAGGACGATCGCCAGTGAAATGAAAGCGGCGGCGATGATGCCGTAATAGGCGCCAAGATGCGGGTTTGGCGTCTGTTGACGCGACGGGGCGCTCATCGCTCAGCTGAGCTCCTCGGTGAGGTTGCGTGTGTGGTCGATGCGCTCCTGAACGCGGACATACCAGAAGGCCACCACGATGGCGAAGATGAGCAGCCCTTGCGCCAGCAGATAGAAGCCGAGCGGAAAATATAGGAACCAGAGCCTGTTGAGGGAGATGGCGTAGAGGATCGTGACGATCACGCCGCCGAACACCGCCGAAAGTGCCACGATGGCCGCGGCCAGCGTCCGCAACTGATGGCGATCGCGCACCGCATGCTCCGACACCGCATGCTCCGTTTCGGGCACCTGCGCCGTCACGTTTGCTCCTCTAAAAATACCAACCCAGCAGTTAGCAGCTAGGGGCGCGTTTGAAAACTCGTCTCGAAGTGCAATGCCACGAAGCATGCCAGAGAACTGATTGGGCTCTCGCGAAGCTTTGGGGGGATGCGGACGATGCTTAAGGAATTCAACGAATTCGCGTTGCGCGGCAACGTGGTAGATATGGCGGTCGGTATCGTTATCGGCGCCCCCTTGTCGACTATCATCAAGGCATTGGTGAGCGACGTGATCATGCCGCCGATCGGAGTGATCACAGGCGGGGTCGACTTCTCCAACCTCTATATTCCGCTGAGCAGCGCCAGCTACGTCACCCTGGCCCAAGCCAAGGAAGCGGGCACGCCGGTCATGAACTACGGCCTGTTCATCAACAACGTGATCAGCTTCGTCATTATGGCCTTTGTCCTGTTCATCGTGATCAAGGCCATGAACAAGTTTCGCCTCAAACAGGAGGAAGAGCAGGCCACCGAGCCTGCACCGTCGCAAGAGGTCGTGCTTGTGCAGGGATCCGCGACGCTTTGGTGAAGATCCCGCCGGCCGGCCCTACCAGCGGACGCGCATGCCGGCTCGCCGCAAGAGGACCTAGGCCCTTGTGCGTGCAGACGCGCCGTCACCAATTGTAGCGTATGCCGCCCTTTACGCCGATGCCCTGGGGCTTGTCGGTGAACTTAAAGATCGTGCTGCTCGATGTGAGCGTCGCGTGGGCGAACCACCCGCACTTGAGATAGGCGGCGACCGCCTCCGGCAGAGCCAGCGTTCGCATGAAGTTGGCGAGATTGTAGGCCAGCGCATGAAGCTGAAGCCGGACGGCGTTGGCGGCGAAGGA
>JAGPVD010000089.1 GCA_018067145.1 Methyloceanibacter sp. | reverse complement strand
ATCTACCGCGCGCCAGAGATAATGCGTCTCTCCATTGATCCTGACAAACACCTCGTCCAGGTGCCAGCGCCATTGCGAAAATGATCGAGTCTGAATACGATGTTTTCTAATCTCCGCGGCAAACATCGGACCGAAACGGTTCCACCAGAACCGTATCGTCTCGTGACAGGTGTCGATGCCCCGCTCGAATAGAATATCTTCGACCTGTCTCAGCGACAGCGGATAGCGGATATACATCATTACCACGAGGCGGATTACCTCGGGCGAGCTGTTGAAATAACGGAAGGGATTGCGCATCGCCGGAGGCTAAGGAACCTCGCCAGGAGGCTCAACCCAATTTAGTCTGACAATGCCCGCCAGGAGGCTCAAGCCAGTTTACTTTGACAATGCCGCGATCAGGATCGTGATCGATCAGCCGGGCAATGTGAGGAGAACACAATGATTACCGATCAACCCGTAAACAATCACGACGACCTATTAAAAGCAGTCGATGCGATGCTGGCCGAGGCTGGCCTCGATCGTAAAGACACCGGCGGCAAATTGACGTTTGCCGGCATGGATCCCATCCGCCCGACCGTTTTGAAAGTCGGCTCGGCTTCCGCGATCGTTGCGGCGGCGAACGCAGTCGCTGCCGCGATCATGTGGAAGATGCGATCCGGTGAGAGTCAGGACATCCACGTGGACCTCAGAAAGGCCTACACCATCCAGAGCGCCTGGCAAGATATCCTGGCCGACTGCACGTTGCTCAATGGTGTTTCGATGATGCTGGACCCGAACCAGTACGGCCCGAGCCTCTCTATCTTGAACACCAAGGACAATCGCTGGGTGCTCATGGGCGCACCGTATCCTTCCCAGCAGCGCAAGGTGAGCCGGTTATTCAACTCCGGCTATCTGCCGGACCAGTTGGCCAATGCGGCCAGGCAATGGGATGCCGAGGATCTGGAGAAGGCAGCTCAAGACATGGAGCTCCCCATCGTCGTGTGCCGTACTCAGGAGGAATATCGGGCCACGGAACAGTATGAACACAACGCCGGAACCCCGCTGATCAACATCGAGAAGATCGGAGACAGCGATCCTGAACCCTTCCCCGACGGCGACCGGCCGCTCTCAGGTATACGAGCGCTGTGCATGGTTCACGTGGTGGCGGGTCCAACCGTCCCGCGCCAGCTCGCTGCCCAGGGTGCCGACTGCCTGAACCTGAACATACCGTCCTGGGTCGAGGATCCGGCCTTCTATTGGCAGTGCGATACCGGAACCCGCCAGGCCTACCTGGATGGACGTGTCGATGCGAACCGAAAGCAGATTTATGAGCTAGCGAAGGATGCCGATATCTTCATCGAGAATCTCAAGCCGGGGCTCGCCGCGAACGAAGGCTACTCGGCCGAGGAATTGGCGACGTATCGGCCCGGCATCATCTACACGACGATCAAGCTGAACACGCCGACCGGGCCGTGGGCCAACTGGGTGGGCTTCGACTTCAACGCTGGGGCGCTGACAGGATTGCTAAGTGAAACGGGCACGCCGGATCATCCCGCGGCCCCTCACGGTGTCAATGTGGTCGTTGACTTCCTGACCGGCTATATGGCCACCATGGGCACTCAGGCGGCGCTAATTCGCCGGGCAAAAGAAGGTGGCAGCTACAAGGTGACCGTCACGCTCTCGCAGACCGCCATGTTCATGTTGAGCCTCGGGCTGGTCGACAAGAACACACTGCTGAACCTGGACAGCATGGGCAAAGAGCACCAACCGCTCGAGCCCAATCTGCAGACCGGCCAGACGGCATTCGGGGAATTCACGCGTCTGGGTTCCCAGGTCGAGATGTCCAAAACCCCGGAGTACTGGGCGGATCCAATGATCTATCCGATTGGCTCCTGTAAACCCGAGTGGCTGCCGCGGTAGGGGCAGGCCAACTTTCGCGTCGGGCGATGGCCGCGACGAGGTGAGTCCACCGACTCTTAAGTCGGCGGAGTTCGCCTTTGCGTGCCCTCGCAAGGCACACAAGACACACTTGTCGCCAAATCGGTCGGCACGAGATTGACGTGGGGACGCACATACCCAAGGATGTGATGGGCTCGGAATGCATTACCCGGGGGGATATGCAGATGCCTATAAACGCGAAACCGAAGTTCTTAACGTGCTTTGCCGCACGGCTGATGGCCGCCGTCATCGGAAGTCGCAACAAGGCTCTTTTTGCGCTTCTGATTATTCTCTTGGGGCTGGCCCCGGCACAGGCGCAGTCCTCGACCAACCCGGTGGCCCCCATTCTACAGTTGCAGCTTCAGAATGAATTCGACCCTGGTACCTACAAGGCCAGCGGCTATTCGAATATTTTCTACTTCCAGCCCGTGATACCCTACAAGCTGGGTGGTCTGAACATTATTTCGCGATTCACCCTTCCCGTCGTCACAACCGCCGACCCAGACCCGATTTCGAGTCCCCTTGGTCCGATTGATATTGACCGCGTGACCGGACTGAGTGACCTCACGACGATCAACTTCGTCATGGGAGAAATCAAGAGCGGTTTCTGGGCGGGTGACATTGGCTTTGGACCGGCGCTGGTGTTCCCAACCAGCACGGATGACCTGGTGGGCAC
>JAGPVD010000072.1 GCA_018067145.1 Methyloceanibacter sp. | reverse complement strand
ACCTTGGTCCGGGCTGAGCGCCAAAACACACTGGCCACGGCCAGTCGTGCCACCAGCGCCACGAGACTATAAGGAATGCTCTCGGCGAAGCGCCGGCCTGTTTCCAGACAATTGTTGAGTATGGACATCCCTTGTCTTCCTCCCTATGCCTCGCGCGGAGGCCGATTTGTACGGTTTTCCCCTGCATAAGCTTGTAAAATCAGCCTGTGCGCGCGTGGAATTTGGGCGGGCCGGCTGACACCATAGCCGCACGCTATTGGACGCGGCGTTCAATTGCCGCTCATATATACTCACAAGATCTTGAGGAACGAGGCCGGTGGAGCTGCGGGTCTGGCCCGCCAGCTCAAGGGGAGCGACTGAATGAAACAACCGGCCTTCACCAATGTCGAAGATGCCTTCGTCTATTGCCGCGACATGGATGCGTCGTTGAACGAGCGCCTCGATATCTTCTCCAAAGCGTCGCGCGCGTTGCGTCCAGAGGGGCAAGAAGCGATCGACCATATGGTGGAGCGGCTAAGCGCGTACGAGGCCGGCGCCTTGGCGCCAGGTCCAGGCGATATCATGCCGCCCTTCGCGTTGCCCGATGAAACCGGACGCGTTGTCACGCTCGACTCGCTGTTGGCCAAAGGTCCCGTTGCCGTCACCTTCCACCGCGGCCATTGGTGTCCTTATTGCCGGATCAACACGCGGGTGCTGGCTGACGTGCATGAGAGGATCATCGCTGAAGGCGCTTCCCTCGTTGCCATTCTGCCGGAGCGCGAGCAGTTCGCCGCTGGCCTGAGTGCGGAGGCGAAGCTGCATTACCCAATTCTCTGTGACTTGGACAACGGCTATGCACTCTCGATCAACCTCGCAATCTATGTGGGTGCGGAGCTGCAAGAGATGATGGCGGCTTCGGGGTACGATCTGCCGCGCTATCAGGGAAACAACGCTTGGCTACTGCCAATCCCGGCGACCTTCGTGATTGGGCAGGATGGCCGAGTCGTGGAACGCTTTATCGATCCCGACTACCGCAAGCGCATGGCGGAGGACGACCTCCTGGCGGCTTTGCGTAGCGTCGGCAGGCAGGCCGCGGACTAGCCCTCGGATCTCGTCCAGTCGTAAGCGCGCAGCATCTTCATCATGGCCGATGCCACGGGCGTCCTCTCCCGGCCAGCGACGCCATAGAGGTTGATCGTACGCTCAAGCTCGACCCCGTTCACGGCGATCTGCGTTAAGGTCGACGACTTCGGTCCGCTATTCGGCACGAAGGCCACGCCGAATCCCGCTTCAAGCAATGAGACAAGGTCGGCCTCCGCGCTCACTTCGTGAAAGCGCTCGACGTCGAAATCTTGCGTACGCAAGAGCTCAAGGAGCTCTGGCGTGGTCTCGCAATAGGTGCGGATCATTATCCGCTCTTTGCGCAGGTCATCGATTTCCACCGTGGGCGCTTCCGCCAGAGCATGTTCGCGACTGAAGGCCAGATGGAACGGCTCGGTGAACAGGGGCCAACTGTCGAGGCGGTCCCACTCCTCGCTCACGGAGCCGGCGATGCCAAGCTCGACCTCGCCGCTCTTGAGATATTCGAGGATCTCGCTGCTGGTTCCCCGCAGCAGCTTCAATTCGAGGCCAGTGAACAGCTTGCCGAGTTCGACCACGTGGCGGGTGACCAGCGCGGGACCGATGGAACGCGACAGGGCAAGCCTGAGCGAGCCTACCTCGCCCTTCTTGATGGCGGTGGCGAGGGCGCGGGCGCTCAGCGCGCTGTCGTAGCACTGCTGGAGATGGGGCCGCATGCGCTGGCCGAGTTCAGTCAGTTGAGCATGGGGCCGCTCGCGCCGGAATAGGTCGCCGCCGAGCTCGCCTTCAAGCTGGCGAATGGCGCGGGTGAGGGACGGTTGGGCGACATTGCACTCGTCGGCGGCACGCGTGAAATTCAACACTCGCGCCACCGCGAGAAAATAACGGACCTGATGCATTTCCATGCAGTTTGCTCCGCTACCTAAGCCTTATCCGAACATGAGGGTGGAAGGTCGGGGGCACGGTCACCCGAAGCTGGATTCTTACCGTGCCGATAGGCAGTTGTACGCGCCAAGCGCGTTTTCCGTCGAGACATTTGAGGCCTTATGCCGCAAATTTGAGCACACGTGATGTGCCGGCCGGTACAGCTCGCGCAGGCCATAGCGCAATTTTATCGGCTCCTTAGCCAACAGGTATTTTCCGTGGAAGGCCAAGCCCTGCATTGTCTCGCTCACGGCAGCGCGTTCCATCGCGGCGCCGGAAATTGTGGAGCAGAGCTGGCGATAGGGCGCCGTGGAATAGGAACGGCCCGACATGGATACTTGTACAAGCGGTTCGGCGATTCAGCTTCTGGTAGTCGCCATGGGATACTTGCTCGCCGTACTTTCGCTCGACATGTTTTGGGTGCAGTCGTCGAGCTATCACAACGACATTGCGAGCGCGCTCCGCAAACGCAGTTGGCTCAATGCGTTTGTCGCTTTCGGGGCAATTGGCGCGGTGGTGATGCTGTGTGTCTGGGTCCAGGGTTGCGGCAAGGGCGCGTTCTGACGCTGCGTTTATGCAAACGCCGCAACGACAGCCAGCACGGCCACAAAGATCGTTAGCGATGGGATCCACCAACTCGAAGCCGGGAGCTTAAGCCGGTCTGGTTCTTGAGTGCTCGGCTCTAATGGCATCGCATCATTCTTGCATCGCGGTCTGAGCGTGCCTGTATGGGGTCCACGCTTCGCATCCAGCGTGACTTGAGAACGCACTCCGTGGGCCACGGTTCCGTTTCGAGGCATCTGCTTCCATCAAGAAAAAAGCCCGGCGGTGAGGCCGGGCTTTTTTTACGCAGATACTCTCGTCTTCCATTCTTGTACAAACAGGTCCCGTGCTCGTTCCCTGTGCCAGCCCGGACGATTGAGGGGCTTACTTGTAGGGGACATCCGCCACCGGAATGTCGGTGACGTAAGCTTGCTGCCGGTGATGGAAGCACCCGCCAAGGGCAAAGGTCGCGGTGATAACCGCAAGGGCAATAATGGTGCGCATGACTGATTCCTTTTACGCTACTTAGTACTCCACTCCACTCGGTACTTCAGCCACTTCACTCTGTTTTGCTTAGTAAAGGGTTAAAACGCGGGCCATTTTAGAACAATGACTGGCCCGGTACTCCAGCGCGCAACAAGAAGCCCGGTCCTATGGGACCGGGCTTCTTTATCGACAGGCTCCCTGACCGGAAAAGGAGGCTGGACCCAAAAACCGTGCGGCGCCCCTTCGACCTTCGCGTTCGCCCGCCGCCGGGGGAGGGTCCCGCCCTGTTTCTTCGACAAAAAGAGTGGATGTGACGCCCTGTTCGCGGGGGGGCGAGAGCGTCACATCCAGAGGCAGGCATGCTCCTGGGAGAGGAGCCTCGATGTCGTCCGCAAGTCGGCGGAGCAGAGGCTCACGGTCTCAACATCGGCTTGTGCGCCCGTGGCGATCACGCTGGCGCCGAGCAAGATGCCGGAAAGGATTCCGGCAACGAGAAGGCTACGGCCAAGGGCATTTCTCTCGCTCATCTCAAACATGTTCGTCTCGCTCCGTTGGCGATTGGCGCCGGCCGAAGTGGACCGGTCGCGTCTATATAGAGAGCATCGTCTCCAGCAAGCGCAGATGGAAATACCGGGTGGCTTTGGACTCGATAGCCGGCCGCTATTCCGCGCAGCTGATGCACGCATTCGATAGCGAACAGGTATTGGGCAAGCAGGGGTGTCGGTCCCTATCTTCATGTTGTTCCGAACGGACAACTTGGCCTTCCGGCTCGGAGCTTTCGACCCCCCCAAGGCCTCAATGGATACGAACAATGAAACAGCTTCTTATCGCAGTGACCCTGGTTGCCGCTTTCGCCGCGCCCGCCATGGCCGAGAATTTTTCCAACCCATATGTCGTGACGATGGGCCGCTAAGGCGGTCCAACTACACTTCCCCCTGAACACCGAAACATTGTCTGAAAGGATACCCACATGAAGAAGATCATCATCGCCACCGCACTCATCGTTGCTTTCGCTGCGCCGGCCGTGGCCGAGAATTTCTCTAACCCCTATGTCCTGACGATGGGCCGCTAAGGCAGCGCAACTTCACGAAAGTGGCCGCGAAATGCGGCTACGCGCCTCCCCCAATCCGGGCGTCCACGCGAAGCGTGCGGCGCCCGGATTTTTTGTGCGGTGACGTGGTCTTAAGCGCATCCTTGATTTTGGTGATAGGCTGTCTCGACGCGAGATGAACAACGCGTAAGGCAGAAGGGGAGGGGGGGCATCATGGAAGGCTGGATAGCCAATCTGGTCGTGCAAGTGATTTCCGGTGCGGTCGGCGGTACGGCAGCGGGCAGCGCGTTCAAGGATCTCAGCCTCGGCAAAGGCAGCGATGCTATCGCTGGCGCGGTCGGCGGCGGTCTCGTGGGGCAGATCCTCGCGTCGATGGTCAGCAGCACCGGGGGCGATGTGACCGGCGGGTTGGATATTGCGGGTCTGGTCAAAGACATTGTCGGTAGCGGCATCGGCGGCGCGGTGGTGACGGCTATCGTCGGTCTGATACGCAACGCCATGACCAAGAGCTGACCGACGTAAAGCTCAGTCCAATAGGCGGTTGCTTTGCGAAAGCAAGCCGACCTGAGTTCGTTCAGCTTCGGTTCATGTGTTTTGCGCCTAAACAGGCCGCGCCGAGCAAGAAGGCGCCTGCCGGCATTCGATGCATCGGCGGCAAGGTCAAAGGCACGCTGTGCTGGTGCGGCTTCGGCAAGTTCCCGAAGAAAATTAGCAACAATGCCTATCGCTGCCAATAGAGGCGCAGGCATCATCCAGGAGCGTCGCCTGAGACCTAGCGGCTTTTGCCTTTGAGGGCGCGGGTTCCGGGCTTGCCGGATTTCGAGCGCGGGCGCGATTTCTGGAGCGGGATCTCGCGGTTATGCGGCCCCATCTCGTCGAGGTCCGGCTTATGGGGCCGGCTCAGATTTGTCTGATATGCCGTGCGCTCCAGCTCCGACTGACGTGCTAGTGGATCATTGGCGATGGCGAGTTCCATCTGGCTGAGGCGTTTGACCTCGTCGCGAAGCCGCGCCGCTTCCTCAAATTCGAGATCCGACGCCGCGGCGCGCATGCGCTTCTCCATGTCGGCGATGACGGTTTTGATATTGTGGCCAACCGGCGTCTGTTCGCCCTCGGCAAAGCCCGCGCCAGCGTCGACCAGCACGTGGTCGCGCTCGTAGACACTTCCGAGAATGTCGCCAATATCCTTCTTCACGCTCTCCGGCGTGATGTTGTTGGCCACGTTCCATGCCGTCTGCTTCTCGCGCCGCCTCGTGGTCTCGGCCATGGCGCGTTCCATGGAGCCGGTGATGCCGTCGGCATAGAGAATGACACGCCCGTCCACATTGCGCGCGGCGCGGCCAATGGTCTGAACCAGTGATGTCTCGGACCGCAAGAAGCCTTCTTTGTCGGCATCGAGAATGGCGACCAGCGCGCATTCGGGAATGTCGAGGCCCTCGCGCAGCAGGTTGATGCCGATCAGTACGTCGAAGGCGCCGAGCCGCAGATCGCGAATGATCTCGATGCGCTCCAGGGTCTCGACGTCGGAATGCATGTAGCGCACGCGAATGCCTTGCTCATGCATATACTCGGTCAAATCCTCGGCCATGCGCTTGGTGAGTGTGGTGACCAGCACGCGATAGCCGGCATCCACGACTTTGCGTGTCTCGTCGATGAGGTCGTCGACTTGCGTAGTGGCAGGGCGTACTTCGACCGGCGGATCGACCAAGCCGGTGGGGCGGATGATCTGCTCGGCGAATACGCCGCCGGTTTGCTCCAGCTCCCAACTGGCCGGCGTCGCCGACACATAGATCGATTGCGGGCGCATGGCGTCCCACTCCTCAAAGCGCATGGGCCGGTTGTCCATGCAGGAGGGGAGGCGGAAGCCATATTCCGCGAGCGTGGATTTGCGCTTGTAGTCGCCACGGAACATGCCGCCGATCTGGGGCACGGTGACGTGGCTCTCGTCGACAAACACCAAGGCGTCGTCGGACAGATATTCAAACAAAGTCGGCGGCGGCTCGCCGGGTTTGCGCCCGGTCAGATAGCGCGAATAATTCTCAATACCGGCGCAGGAGCCGGTGGCCTCCATCATCTCCAGGTCGAAGAGAGTGCGTTGTTCAAGCCGCTGGGCTTCGATCAGGCGGCCGGCGCCGTTGAGCTCTGTGAGCCGCAGCTTCAGCTCGTCCTTGATGTTCTTGACCGCCTGTTTGAGCGTCGGCTTTGGCGTCACGTAGTGAGAGTTGGCGTAGACTTTGACCTGGCTGAACTCGTCAGTCTTGGCCCCGGTCAGGGGGTCGAACTCGACCACGCTCTCCACTTCATCGCCGAACAACGAAATGCGCCAGGCGCGGTCGTCCAAATGGGCGGGCCATAGCTCGATCGTGTCACCACGCACGCGGAAACTTCCGCGCACGAAGTTCACGTCGTTGCGGCGATATTGCAGGGCCACGAGGTCAGCCATCAATTGCCGTTGTTCGACCTTGTCGCCGCGCTTCAGGCTGAAGGTCATGGCCGTATAGGTCTCAACCGAGCCGATACCGTAGATGCACGACACGCTTGCCACGATGATCACGTCGTCCCGCTCAAGCAGCGCGCGGGTTGCGGCATGGCGCATGCGGTCGATCTGCTCGTTGATGGCGCTATCCTTCTCGATATAGGTGTCGGTGCGCGGGATGTAAGCCTCGGGCTGGTAGTAGTCGTAAAAGGAGACAAAATACTCGACCGCGTTGTTCGGGAAGAAGCTCTTGAACTCGCCATAGAGCTGCGCGGCCAGCGTCTTGTTGGGGGCGAGAATCAAGGCAGGGCGTTGGGTCTGCTCGATGACGTTGGCCATGGTGAAGGTCTTGCCCGAGCCGGTGACGCCGAGCAGGACTTGGTCGCGCTCGCGTGCGTCCACTTGAGTCACAAGCTCGGTGATGGCGGTGGGCTGATCGCCCTTCGGCACAAGTTCGGTCTGGAGATCCAGCGCGATCCCGCCTTCCGACTTCTTGGGCCGGGCCGGACGGTGGGGCGTGAAGTCGGGAACGTCCCCGGTGACCAAGGGGTGTTCTTGGATCAGCGGTTGTGGCGCGTCGCCAAAGCCGGGCGTGCGCCGGTCGCCGCTAAGCGGCATGCCGCTGTCTTCGCCGGTAACGGCGCGCGGCTCGGCGCGAGAGCCAAAGGTCTTGGGGACATTATATGCCATTGCCGGAATATGGCTGCGGGGAGGGGCCTTGGCTAGGGGGCGGGTCTTCTCGTGGACCAGTGCGTCACTGGTGTGGTGGACCTAAGAGGCATTCCTATTGGAGTGCCTTCCGACTACAAGAGACCGGATAGAAATCAGAGGGCACGCCTGAGATGCAGCTGCTGACGTTCATGCATGATATGCCAATCTGGATGGTGGCGGTTGTCGTTACGATAGCTGCTGAAGTATTTTCCGTCGGCCTGATGCTGACCGCCCGCTACGCCTATGGCGTGAGCCGCCTGAGCCTCAATAACGAGGTTGCTGGATTCAAATTCGCCGTGGTCGGCGTCTTCTATTCTGTGTTGCTGGCCTTCGTCGTGATCGCTGTTTGGGAGACCTACACCGAGACAGACGGGGCGGTTCGCGATGAGGCGAAGGCCGTTGTCGACCTGCAGCTCGTGATACACGCCCTGCCACTCGATGGTGGTGCTGAAATCAGCAAGAATCTCATTGCCTATGCCGAGGACGTGCCGGCTCATGAGTGGCCAACCATGGCGGTCGGCCAGGCTAGCCCAATCGCCACCATGGATCTCAGGAAGCTCAGCACGCAAATCCTTGCCCTGGAGCCGGCAACCCGGAGAGACTTGGCACTCTACCAGGATGCGCTGAGACTGCTCACGGAGATCGCGGATAACCGGATGGAACGGCTGGAAAGCGCAAATGGTTCGGTGCCGGCGATCCTTTGGACCGTGTTGGTCCTCGGCGGTGTGATCACCCTCGGATACCCGGCCTTCTTCGCATCTTCGAATCTAGCGGCTCAGATTCTCATGACCGCGTCGCTTGCGGCGCTGGTGGCGATGTCGTTAGTGCTCGCTCTCGCCTTTGATTTCCCGTTTACAGGGGACCCGCACATCTCCTCCGTGCCGTTTGAAACGGCCCTGGAGCACATGCCGGAGAGATCGCCCTAACCGCCGCGTTGGCTTGCGTTTGGCATTCGACGCACTCTTTGTT
Source organism: Methyloceanibacter sp. (assembly GCA_018067145.1). Lineage (GTDB taxonomy): Bacteria > Pseudomonadota > Alphaproteobacteria > Rhizobiales > Methyloligellaceae > Methyloceanibacter. Next base: position 13,050 of record JAGPVD010000072.1, on the reverse strand, counting down.
TTTGTGCTGCGGCGTGGATAGCTTCCATTCGACAGCACCATCACGCACGCAACTGGCGTGGGCTTTGGGCTGACGTGCGTGACGTCTGTGTTTGGCGGAGCGATTCGTTTTGCGCAGCGATGTACAATTTCCGACAAATGACGATGTGACCACAAAGAGTTGGTGGTTGATGTGCACTGAAAAGTGCCCGTCAAATTGCCATTTTTTGTTGCAACGAACGTATGCTGAAAAAAATAATTGACTCGCCATGTGGGACGGCAAGCCTGGACCAAGTCAAGCGTGATTCGATGTACGCGTCGTGTTGAACGGGTTGAAGCGTCATCAAAACAGAATCGGAGCAAAGCTATGGCTACGAAAACCACTACGAGAAAACGCGCGACAGCAAAGAAGGCCGTACGTAAGGCCCCAGCGCGCCGCAAAACCACTGCTCGCAAGACGACCGCACGTAAGACTGCCGCGCGTAAGGCACCCGCCCGGAAGACTGCAGCTCGCAAAACCACTGCTCGTAAGACGACCGCGCGTAAGGCACCCGCTCGGAAGACCGCAGCGCGCAAAACCACTGCTCGTAAGACGACCGCGAGACGGCCAGCCGCACGCAAGACTGCGCGTAAGACAACCGCTCGCAAGACCACCGCAAGACGGCCAGCGGCGCGGAAGACTGCTGCGCGTAAGGCACCCGCTCGGAAGACCGCAGCGCGCAAAACCACTGCACGCAAAACGACCGCACGTAAGGCCCCAGCGCGCAAGACGACTGCACGCCGGTCCACGGCGCGGAAGCCGGCGGCGAAGAAGAAATCTGCGCGAAAGGCGCCGGCTCGTAGGCCGGCAGTCAAATCGGCAGCAGCAAAACGTAAGCCGTCAGCAAAGGCAAAACCCAAGCCGGCGGCGAAGCGTAAGTCTGCGGTAAAGGCAAAAGCGAAACCGACGGCAAAACGTAAGCCCCCGGTAAAGGCTAAAGCGAAGCCAGCGGCAAAACGTAAGCCGGCGGCTAAGCCAAAGCCTGCTGTTGTGGCGAGACCTACGCCGGTCGCGCCCGCACCAGTCGCACCGGTGCCTGCGCCAAGGCCTCCTATCGCCGCAGTCCCCGTGAGGCCGGCACCGCCGATCCCTCAGCCTGTACCCCGGCCGATGGCTCCGCCATCGAGTGGCGTGGGGGGCATGGCACCGCTTCCGCCAAAACCGGTGAGCGGGCTACCTGGGTTCAGCGCGCCGCGCCCGTCATTACCTAGCTCGAGTCCGCGCCCTTACCGGCCACCGTGGGCGAGAGACGACGATGACTAGGCCATCATAGATCAAGGAGGGCCGGCTCACAAAAAGGCCGGCCCTTCTTCCTTGAGCTTTCCTTTGATGCTGATCGTGCTGACCGGCTGGGAGTCGCCCGTCCAGCGGCCGCTGGAGGCTAGAAGCCTCTGAAGATGTTGCCGCAGGCGAGGATCACATAGGCGACCACCATGACCCAGAAACCCTGGTCGGTGATGACCGGAATCGGGATGAATGCGCCGATGATGGCCAAGGCCGCGAGAATAATCGAAATCACAAAGACGATGGTTGTCGGTGCTGACAGACTCATCTCTAGCCCTCCCCCTTGTTGACGTGCGGGCTGTAATCGTTTTTTGTGAAAAAACCAGGGCGTTGGGGGCGGCCGGAACGCGCTGACAGCGGTAGCCTGCGAGAAGTTTTATCCGAAGATAAGGAGAGTTTGTAATGGGGCCAATGATGCGGCTAGTCCTCGGTCTTGGTGCTCTCGTTCTCATCTTGGGGGCGGTTGCACTCGGGCTTCCTGCTCATGTGACCGTGGCACGCGCTGTGGTGATCAACGCCCCGGAATACGCCATCTTCCCCTATCTCAATACGCCTCGTCGCTACGTCAGCTGGTCGTCTCAGGCGGCGCGCGATCCCAATATGAAGGTGACCTATTCGGGCCCCCAAGAGGGTAAGGGTGCGAAAATCGAATGGGCGAGCGAAAACCCGTCCATCGGCACCGGCAGTATGGAAGTTGTTAATTCCGAGCACCCAAAGAGTGTGGAGCTCACCGCCAATTTCAATGGGCTGGACGGGATCGGCGATTTTGATCTCGCACCCGCCGGCTCAGGCAGCAAGGTCACTTGGAGCTTCGGTTATCCCACCGGCTCAAGCCCGCTCAAGCGCTGGAAGGCCTTGATGCTCGATGGCTTTATCGGCGCGCAATACGAGGCCGGGCTGCTGAAGCTAAAAACCCGGGTGGAAGAGGATCGGCGCCCAAGCGCTCGTCCGGCGGCCGTCGTGCCGCCGCAGGCAGCGCCCGCGCCCGCAGCCGGGCAGCAGGGTCAGACGGTGGTGAAGCAGGCCCCGACGCAAGCGGCACCAGCCGCCGCTCCTGCTGGGAATGCGGTACCCCAGCGTAGATAGCTGGCGCTGAGCGTCTCAATTTCGAAGATTCGCGGTCTACAGGTTACGCTGCTCGTCGACTGTTTGCGGCGTGGCCTGCGCTTTGCCGTCGGTAAGACCACCTTGGGTGAAAGCACCCTGAGCTGCATCGACAATGAGTCGCCCGAGCGGCCCGCAAGTGAATAGCGAGGCCCCACCGTCGGTGCGCTCCGCTTCGCCGTCGACGAGGTGCGGATCCACTACGCGGCGCCCACTGGCTTGATAGACACAGAGTGCGCCATCCGCCGTCGTGAAGGTGATGCTGTTGCTAATGGTCACGTCGCTAAGCGCCACGTCGCCGAGCGGGGCGGATGCTTTGCGAGCCTCCGCGGCACGGCGCGGCTCCGGTGACGTCCGCGCAGGCGCGTCGGCGGCATGTTTGACGATCTCGGCACTGAGGCCGAGCCGGGGCACGTTGGCCACGGGCACGAGCGACATATTCACCGACATGGCGTCCCAGGGCCAACGCTCCGGCTGCGATTGGCCGGCAAGCGCCTGCTCCCAGACGCTCTGGCGAACGGCCTGGGCCAGCCCGCCCTTTTCCAGGAGAGGGAACCCGGTTCTGAACTGAATCAGACCGGTGAGAAGAAGCGCAACAACAGCCGCTCCAATTCCCAGCCCGAGCATCGCGCGCGGGCGGAAGAAGAGGAGGAGGAACTGCACCGACCCCCGTTTCGGCATCAGACCCTCCTCCCAATCCGCCGTGGGGAGGTATGGTCACGGCGGTGGTGGCGCCACCAAAGCAGCGTCGCCAAGCTTAGGATGATGATGAGAAGGACGAACATTCCGATTGCCTCATTTGGCCGTTAGGGTCGAAGGCTCCACCTCGGAGACCTGTGACAAGGCCTCTCCTGGTAAAGCCGCGCCCATCGCCAGCGGCATTTCGGTTCTCAGCCCACCGGCGGTGGGGCACCGATAGAATTTATCACAGACCCGGCCGTCTTGGAGGCCGAGCAGGCTCTCATTTGCCATCACAACTTTGCCATCGGGCCGGGAATCGGCCAGCGATGCCATAGTCGGTGATAGTAAAGGCAGAATTACCAAGGGCTTAGCAAGGCCCGGGGCTGGGGATCGTAAGGTCATAGACTATCCCTCGACGCTCGGCATTAGGGTAATGGGACCATGGCAATGGGGCGGTGGCTTAGCCGTATTGTGGCTGTGGGAGGGCGATTCCCGCTTTTCGTCCGGCGCGTTCGGGGGCGCGGCCATTCAACCAAAGTCTTATTGTGCATTGCACTTGCGGGCGAATGCACGCCCGCATAGGGTTGCCGCGATTTCTTCCCTGCAGCAGTTCGATATCCTTCCAGGAGTTCTTCATGGGACTGGTTTCCCGCACGCTTGAACGTGTCAAGCCCTCTCCGACCATGGCCATCACGAGTAAGGCCCGCCAGATGAAGGCGGAGGGCTTTGATGTGATTGGCCTTGGCGCCGGTGAGCCCGATTTCGACACGCCTGACAACATCAAGCAGGCGGCGATCGAAGCCATTCAGCGCGGCGAAACCAAATATACTGCGGTTGACGGCATCCCCGAGCTCAAGAAGGCGATCTCCGAGAAGTTCGCGCGCGAGAACGGCCTGGCCTATGCGCCGAACGAGATCACTGTCGGCGCCGGCGGCAAGCACGTGCTTTACAACGCGTTGCTGGCCACGCTCGACCCCGGCGACGAGGTGGTGATCCCGTCACCCTATTGGGTGAGCTATCCCGACATTGTTCTGTTGTCGGGCGCGGAGCCGGTCATCGTCGAGACGACGCTTAAGGACGGCTTCAAGCTGACCCCGGAAGCGCTCGAAGGGGCCATTACCCCCAAGACCAAGTGGTTTATCTTCAACTCGCCGTCGAACCCGACTGGCGCGGCTTACACGCGCGACGAGATCAAGGCGTTGACCGACGTCTTGCTCCGGCACGAGCGCGTTTGGCTGCTGAGCGACGATATCTACGAGCATCTGGTCTATGACGGCTTCGAATTCACCACGCCCGCCGCGGTTGAGCCTAAGCTCAAAGAGCGCACGCTGACGCTGAATGGCGTGTCCAAGGCTTATTCCATGACGGGCTGGCGCATTGGCTATGCCGGCGGCCCGGCGCCGCTGATCAAGGCAATCGGCACGTTGCAGTCGCAGTCGACTTCCAACCCCAGCTCCATCAGCCAGTGGGCGGCAGTCGAGGCGCTGAACGGAACCCAGGACTTCTTGAAGGATTGGGTGCAGTCGTTCAGAGAGCGGCGCGACCTAGTGGTCTCCATGCTCAATCAGGCGACCGGCTTGAGCTGCCCGACGCCGGCAGGCGCCTTCTATGTGTACCCGTCCTGCGAAGGCTGCCTCGGCAAGAAGACGCCGAAGGGGACGGCCATCGACAGCGATGGCGACTTCGCAGCGGCGCTTCTTGAGGAAGAGGGCGTCGCCGTAGTGCCTGGCGCGGCGTTTGGACTTTCGCCTTTCTTTCGCGTCTCTTATGCGACTGGCATGGACGCGCTGCAGGATGCTTGCCGTCGCATCCAGCGCTTTTGCGCCAGTCTCAGCTAGGCTGGGCTATAATTATCGTGGATGAAGCAAGGGGCGAGAGCATGAAATTCAGCAAGCTCAGCACGGGCAACCAGATCGAAGGCAAGATCATGGAGATCCGCAAAGGGGCGGTGACCGCCATCGTCTATGTGCAGATCGCCGGCGACACCACGATTGAGGCGAGCGTTACCATCGCGTCGCTGGAGTCGCTCAAGCTCTATGAAGGCAAGACGGTGGCGCTGATCATCAATCCCGGCGACATCATGATAGGCTGCGACTAGCGCCTTTTTGGCCTTGCCCTGGGGCGGGCTTGGGGCCCACCCGGGGAGCCATGGATACCATTGTCGCAGACGAAAAATCAGGCGTGAGCGATCGTTCGTCGCAGACCCACCGTCTCGCTGATGGCCGGCAGATCGGCTACGCGGAATATGGCGACCCGGATGGGCTACCGGTGGTCGCGCTCCACGGCACGCCGGGCTCGCGGTTCATGTTCGCGTTGACCGATGAGGGTGCCCGTGCCCGAGGCTTACGGGTAATCGCGCCCGACCGTGCCGGCTACGGATTATCCGAGCTCCAGCGTTTCGAGACCCTGGCCGATACGGCAAGCGATGTGGAGGCGCTCACTGACGCGCTCGAACTCGACCGCTTTGCACTGATTGGCGTCTCCGGCGGCGGGCCGCACGCCGTCGCCGTGGCGGACCGGCTGAAGTCCCGGATCTTACGGTTGGTACTAATCAGCCCCGTGGGCCCCGTCGCCGAGTGCGACCATATCCGTATGTCCAGTCTGCACCGGCACATCTTCTCTCAGACGTCGACGTCGCATCATGCGTCGGCCACTTTTTTTTCGACGCTGCGGACGTTGATGGATTGGGCGCCGAGCGTCGCCTACCATCTTCTGATGCAGCAGGTGACAGCGACGGACTGCGATGTACTGAACAGGCCTGACGTGCGCGACAATATCCAAGCGGCACTGCGCGAGGGCCTGCGGACGGGTACGGAGGGCGCGCTTCAGGATCTGCATCTCTACGGCGGGCCATGGAATGTGAATGTCGGCGAGATCGATGTTCCGGCGCTCATGTGGCAGGGCGGGGAGGACACGGTCGTGCCGCCCGACGCCGCGTATTATCTCGCCGGCGCGCTGCCCAATTGCCAGCTTGAAGTCATCGAAGGCGCTGGCCATTATTGGGTGTTCGGGGAATTCGACCGCGTGCTCGACGTGCTGCGTGAGGTCTGGCCGAAATAACGACTCTGCCGTGTGACGAATTTCGATGGCTAATGCTTGTCGTAGAGTTGGCAGCAACAATGCCGCAATCCGTCCGATCCTATTTTGCAAACGAGCTTTTCGTCTGCGCTTCGACAGGGTGGAACATGAGCGTTTGCAGGCACGCCGCTGCGGCAGCTTACGGTGTAGCGCACGCAGGCACCCCCTAAGAGTTCCGTGTTCCGTGGGCAACTTGATGGAGCCGCACTTGGCGCGCTAGCGCCCGCATCAGGCGATGATGGCGGGAGCGCATCGTTGGCGGCGCCTCCTGTTGCGCCCTCGGACGCTCCGCCCGAGGAGGCTCCCGGAACCTTGCCCATCTTGCCTCTTCGTACGGCGCCGGACTCGTTGCGGCATTTGAAGCCCTGGTCGGTCTGTCCACAGACGATCTTGGCCGAGGCTCCGTTGTGGCCGACGGCCACGGTCAGTGCCCAAAGCAAGGCCGTCAGCATAACGGCGAAAAACAAACGCATGAAAATTCCGTCCCCGTTGAGCCGCCAACATATAGGAGCTGTGCCGGGACAGCCAACGGACGTGCGCCTGGAATCCCAAGCCTTGCCAGAGGGGCTCTTGCTTGACACGATAGCTCTATCAAAAGGCTTGCGCGGGTAGGTGCGTCAGGAGCCTTCTCGCGACTGAGGGAGAACGGCATGGGCAAAGCGCAGGGCCAGCTAGCCCGCAGCGCCCGCTGCATCGCACTGGTTGGCCCCTATCTCAGCGGTAAAACGACACTACTTGAATCTATTCTGGCGCGGACCGGCACCATCAACCGGCAAGGCGCCACCGCCGCCAAGAACACGGTTGGCGATGCCTCCGATGAGGCGAGGCACCACGGCATGAGCGTCGAGATCAACGTGGCCACGGTCGATTTTCTTGGCGAAAGTTTCACCTTCCTCGACTGCCCCGGCTCAATCGAGTTTCAGGCCGACGCCGCTGGCGTGTTCGCCGCGTGCGACGCCGTTGTCGTCGTGTGCGAGCCGGACGAGAAAAAAGTGCCGGGGCTTCAGCTCATCCTCAAGCAGTTGGAGGATCACGGCCTCCCGCATTTTCTGTTTCTCAACAAGATCGACAAGGCAGAAACGCGCGTGCGCGACATCGTGCCGATGCTGCAGCCCGCCTCCACCAAGCCGCTGGTGCTGCGCCAGGTACCGATTTGGGAGAACGATATTGTCACGGGCTTCATCGATCTTGCGCTTGAGCGCGCTCACATCTATCGCGAGCATGCGCCGAGCCAGGTGGTCGACATTCCTTCGGCGCTCGTCGGCCGCGAGCAAGAAGCCCGCTTCTCCATGCTCGAAAAACTCGCCGACTATGACGACGAGCTTCTGGAGCAGCTCTTGGAAGATGTGCCGCCGCCACGCGACAAAGTGTTCGACGATCTCTCCGATGAGTTGCGCGACGGGTTGATCTGCCCGGTGCTGTTTGGCTCGGCGGAGAACGGCAACGGCATTTTGCGCCTGCTGAAGGCGCTGCGCCACGAGGCACCCTTCGTGTCGGTCACGGCGGAGCGGCTCGGCGTCGCCGATGCTGCCTCCTGCGCCTATGTGATGAAGACCTTCCATACGGCTCATGGTGGCAAGCTGTCTCTGGCGCGCATTCTCGCTGGCCAATTCGCCGACGGCGCCACCGTCTATAGCGGTGACAAGGAGGAGCGCATCGCCGGGGTCTTCAGTCTATTGGGCCACGAGCCGGTGAAGCGGGGCGCGGCTGAGCCCGGCGACACGGTGGCCTTTGGCCGTTTGGACGGCATCCAGACAGGCGAGACGCTTTCGACCGAGAAAGATGCAGCGGCCGACATTGGAGCCGGCGAGACTGCCGATCCGGTGTTCGGGCTGGCCATCGAGGCCACCGAGAAGAAAGACGACGTGAAGTTGACCGCCGGCCTCGCCAAGATCATCGAAGAGGACCCCTCGCTCGCCATCACTCACAACCAAGCCATGGGCGAGATGGTGTTGTGGGGGCAGGGTGAGATGCATCTGCGCGTGGCCCTAGAACGGCTGACCCGCAAATATGGCATCGCCGCCACCACCCATCCCCGGCACATCCCATACAAGGAGACCATCCGCAAAACCACGGAGGCGCGCGGGCGTCACCGGAAGCAGTCGGGCGGCCACGGGCAGTTCGGTGACGTGATGGTGACCATCGGCCCGTTGCCGCGCGGCGAGGGCTTTGCCTTCTCCGACAAGATCACCGGCGGCGTCGTGCCGAAGAACTACATCCCCTCGGTCGAGAACGGCGTGCGCGATTATCTCACTTCGGGGCCGCTCGGGTTCCCAGTGGTGGATGTCACCGTGTGCCTGGTGGACGGGTCCTTCCATTCCGTGGATTCGTCCGATATGGCGTTCCGCCAGGCCGGGCGGCTGGCCATGAGCGAAGGGCTCCCCCAATGCCAGCCAGTGCTGCTGGAGCCGGTCATGGCGGTTGAAGTGGCCATGCCGTCTGAGGCCACGGCCCGCGTCAATTCCATCGTTGTCTCCCATCGGGGGCAGATTCTGGGGTTCGATACACGCCCCGGCTGGCCCGGTTGGGACGTGGTTCAGGCCAATATTCCAGAAGCCGAGATCCAGAACCTGATCGTTGAACTGAGGTCGGCGACGGCCGGAGTCGGCACATTCCATGCTAAGTTGGACCACCTGGCTGAGCTTACAGGCAAGGCCGCAGACCAAGTTTTGGCCCATCGTGGAGCACAGGCGGCTTGAGAGGGCCCTGCGATATATCGCCAAAACCGGCTCGGAAGCCTTGCCCCATATCGTCTAGCCCGGTAGACGATGTGCCTTATTCTTCTTGTCCGATGACCGTTAGCTTCTAGAGGTGTTCCTATGACCGTCTTTCCGCAGCTCGTAATCCCAGAGACCCTTGCCGCTGGCCCCGGGCCGGGGAACACCGATCCGCGCGTGCTCGAGGCCTTTGCCGGCGCCGGCGTCGCCGATCATATGCAGAAGGACGTTCTGCGCGGCATGATCGAGTCCAAGCTGATGCTGCGCGAGCTATGGGGCACCAAGAATGTCTACACCTTCGGAGTGGGCGGCACCGGCTGGAGCGGCCTCGACTGCGTCGAGAGCCTGATCCTGCCGGGCGACAAGGTCGTGGCCTTCGTCAACGGCACCTTCTCCAGCATTGACGGGCTGACCATCCGCATCAAAGCCTCGAGCTTGGACGATCTCGCTGCCGACTCGCTCAACCCGAAGCCCAAGAACGTCATCACCATCGACACGCCGCATGGTCAGTCGGTCACCGGTGAGGCCGTTGATAAGGCGCTCGCCGAGCACAAGCCCATGTGGGCGTTCATGGCCCATTGGGAGACCGGCTCGGGCCGCGTAAACGACATCAAGGGCTTCTCCGATGCCTGCGAGAAGCATGGTGTCATGGGCATCGTCGATGCGGTGTCGAGCCTCGGTGTGGGCGACTTCAACATCGACGACTATCCGGGCGTGGTCGCCTGGGCGTCGTGTCCGCAGAAGGGCGTGCTGTCGCTGCCGCTGACCTATGCGCCGGTGAGCTTCACCGACAAGGCCATCGACGTGCTGAAGAAGCGCGGCTGCTACACTTATGTGCATCACCCCATCTTCGAGGCGCGCCATTGGGGCGTCATCGACGGCAAGGATGTCGACACGCCGACCTATCACCGCACCCATTCGGGCTACGCGGTGGCCGCGTTCCACGAGGCGCTGCGCATCATTCTCAGCTATGGCCGCGCTGCCAAAGCCAATGACTACAGCTATCACGAGAAGGCGCTGCGCCAGGCCGTCGAGGGCATGGGCTGCGAGGTCACCTCGGATATGCCGAGCCTCATCGTGCTGAACCTGCCGGGCAAGCTGGCCGGCAAGGAGAAGGAGCTGGTGCAGGGCGCTCGTTCGCAGGGCTTCGGTATTTGGCCAACCTTGTCGGAACCTGTTCAGGTGCGTATCGGCATTCTCAATCAGCTCTCGGCTGATCAGATCGACGAGATCGCTAGCCGCTTTGCTGATGCCATGCTGGCCATGGGCGCCGAGTTTGACAAGCAGCAGGTGATGAGCCAGCTGAAGTCCTATTACGCCAAGGCCGCGTAACTGCGGTTTCGGCGATCCATCTCCCGCTGGGGAGACTTGTATGGGTTTGAACGGTCGCCGGTTCAAAAATGCTTTGCGATCAGTGCGCGTCCTTGTGGCGTTGGTGCTGATCGCAGTAGCCACTTCTGCAAGTAGCCCCGCCAGGGCTCAAAGCCCGGACGATCTGGCGAAGATCAATCGCCAAGTCGCGGAACTGGCGGCGGCCGGCAAGCAGGAGAAGGCCGCGGCGCTGGCCAAGCGCTACGTGGCTCTCGCGCGCAACGCCTCTGGCGAAGACAATCCTGAATACGCCACCGCGATCACCTGGCTCAGTCGAGCTTACCTATCGCAGAAGCGCTATGCGGACGCTGAGCGCCTGCTCAAACAGGCGCTTGTCATCCGCGAGACGGCTCTCGGGCTTGACCACCCGCTGGTCGCCACGAGCTTGAACAATCTTGCAAGCTTCTATGAGAGTCAGGGCCGGCAAGACGCTGCCGAGCCCCTGATCGCGCGGGCCATTTCAATCGGGACTAAGCCGGTTGGCATGGAAGAGCTCGAAGTATTGCCCCGCCAGATCCAGGAGCTTCGTTGGAGTGGCAAGCCGAAAGAAGCAGTCGCACTTTCGCAACGCTATTTGGCCCTCGCCAAGGCGCGCCATGGCCCAGACCAGCCGGGCCTCGTGCCGGTTCTTTTGGACGTCGCATCCCTGGAGCGATCGCAAGGCCGTATCGCAGAGGCCGAGGCGCTGCTCATGCAGGTGGTGGCGATCCAAGAGGAGACCTTCGGCCCCGATAGTCCCAAGGTGGCGGAAAGCCTCGTTGAGCTCGCCCTCCTCGTTCAAGTCGCGGGGCGCTACCGGGAGGCCGAGCGGCTCTTGAGGCGCGCGCTTGTCATCCGCGAGGCGGCCTACGGGAAGCGCCACGATCAGGTAATCGCGACGATGGAGACCATTGCCGGCGTGTACCAGGCCGAAGGGCGCGCGAACGAGGCCAAGAAGCTGTTCGCCGCTGCGCAGAAACTTCGGCGGGGATCGACGCGGAGCTATGCCTATAAGCGGCAGGAGCCAACTTACGCGGTGGTGAAGGTCTATTACGCCACGGATCGCAAAAGCACCGGCGCGACCGATCCAGTCCAGGTGTATGGCGGGGATCGGGGTAGGCTGACCTTTGGAGTCTCCACCGTCAGCATTCCGCGGGATCACCGCATGGGTGCGCTGGAGACTCCGTCTGTCTGGCGCCTTGAGTGGTCCAAGGACCCGGAACGCTTCGTGGTCTTGCTCTCGGTAACTGAAACGGACAAGGCCGCGTTCTTCAAGGATGTGTCCACCCGCGTTAAGAACTCGGCCGGCAAGTCCGCCTTTATTTTCGTGCACGGCTACAACGTGACGTTCGCGGATGCGGCGCGGCGCACGGCGCAGATGGCCTACGACCTCGGATTCGACGGCGCGCCTGTGTTCTATAGCTGGCCGTCACAGGCGAGCTACGCCTCCTACAAAGTCGATGAGACGAATGCTGAATGGTCGCGGCTCGACTTCAAGAATTTCTTGAAGGATTTCACCGTGCAGTCGGATGCCGAGCACATTTATCTCATCGCCCACAGCATGGGCACGCGCGTTCTCATCGGCGCGCTCAAAGAGCTCGTGTTGGAAGACCCCAACATGCGCTCCAAGTTCGACGAGATCATTCTCGCGGCCCCCGACATCGATGCTGATACTTTTGAGCGGGACATCGCGCCCAACATCCTCGCGGGGGAGGGGCGCGCCACGCTCTATGCGTCGTCTGGCGATTACGCGCTGATGGCGTCGAAGTCCTTTGCCGGCTATCGCCGCGCGGGCGATACAGATGGCGGTGTGAGCATTGCGCCTGGCGTCGATACCATCGACGCGAGTTCGATCCGTACGGATTTTGTCGGTCACAGCTATTACGCCGACTCAAGCTCCGTGCTGGGAGATTTGCGCGACCTCATCCTGTTTGGGAAGCGTCCGGAGAAGCGTTCGCGTCTTGCCCCGGCGAGGGCTCAAGGCGGCGCTTACTGGACCTTCAAAGAGAGCGCCGACGCGGCCCAATAACAGAAAAATGCTCGCGATTAGATCGCCAGCGATTAGTCCACGCGTGGATTGGCGTAGCGCCAATCGGCTGGGCGCTCGAAACTGCCCCGCCAGATGCCGCGCTTGTGGGCCTTGGCTTCGGCTTCCTCGATCGCATAGGGATTTCCGAATTTCCGGCCGAGATCGATGGCGTAGCCGTCGCGCACCAGGGCTTCTCCGAGGTCCGGCACGCCCTCGGCGCTGCACACCGCCACGTAACGGCCAAAGCGGTCTTTGTCGCGGACCTTGCACGCCACACCGCCGCCTTTGATGAGTTTGGTGAGCTTCACCTTGGCGGCACGGCCGCACGCCCACGACCTGCCATTCGCCTCTTTGCAGGACTGCTTCAGCTCCGGCGCGTCGATGCCGAAGATGCGGTACTCGTCGCCATTGGCGGCGCGCAGACTATCGCCGTCGATTGAGACGATCCCGGCGTCAGGCCCGAAGGGCTCGACCTGGGCGGTGCAATAGCGTTCGAACAGAAGCACGAGGCCAAGCACAACCAGCAGTGCGACGGCCTTGCCGATCTGACTGGCCAGAGTCTTGCGAGACGATCGGCTGCGGGTTGCCCGAGTGCGGCTAGGCTTGCGCGTCGTTGTCCGGCTCTTTGCCGGTTTGCGCGTTTTGCGGCTGCGGCTGGCGCTAGCGCTTTTGGGTTTTGCGCGCGTGGCGGGCTTGCGGCGCGCCATTAGCCGCCGTCGATCTTGCGGCCGACAATGGCGATGGTCTGCTGATAGACGCCCGCTGCGTTCCAACCTTTGATCGCGCGAT
>JAGPVD010000060.1 GCA_018067145.1 Methyloceanibacter sp. | reverse complement strand
TGATGCGGGCGATGTGCGGCAGGATGCCGGCTGAGCCTGCCATCTGCCTATCACCGAAGAAGAACGCGCCCAGGAACAAGAGCCCAAGGACCACCGCGGCGATACGCCAAATGGTTACGCGCCGCTTTAGGCGGCGGCGCTCGATCACACTTTCGGCGTCGAGAACCATTGACGGTCGCCCACGCTGTCCGCGCCAAAAATGGCGCTAACGTTGAGGTCCGGCGGCTTGCGGCCGCCTCGCTTATTCCTCGGAAGAGGCGTCAGCCTCCGCAGCCTTGTCCTTGGCAGCCTTGTCCTTGGCCGGCTCATCCGCTGCCGCCTCATCCGCTGCCGCCTCGTCCTTGGCCGCTTTGGCCTTGGTTGTCTTGGCCTTGGTTGTCCGCTTAGGCTTCGGCTTCTCGGCAGGTTCCTCCGCCGGAGCTTCCTCTGCTGCGACTTCCTCGGACGCATCCGGCTCATCGCCGTCTTTCGCCTTGTTCAAGGCCGCACCGAGAATGTCACCAAGTGAAGCCCCGGAGTCGGTCGAACCGTACTGAGCGACCGCATCTTTCTCCTCGGCGATTTCCATCGCCTTGATCGAAGTCGAGACCCGGCGGGTCTTAACGTCGACCTGAGACACGACAGCATCGAACTTCTCTCCGACAGCGAAGCGGTCGGGCCGCTGCTCGGAACGATCACGCGACAGATCCGAACGGCGAACGAAGGTGGTGAGATCGTGGTCGAGAAGCTTGGCCTCAAGGCCATTGTCCATGACCGCGGTCACTTCACAAGTGACGCGCATGCCCTTCTTGAGATTGGCAGAGGACACCGCACCCTCGAACGGGTCCGCCGTCAGCTGCTTGATGCCGAGGCTGATGCGCTCCTTATCGGAGTCGGCCTCCAGCACCACGGCCTTGACCGTGTCACCCTTCTTGAATTCGGCAAGGGCTTCTTCGCCGGACTTGGCCCAGTCGATGTCGGACAGATGCACCATGCCGTCGATGCCGCCGTCGAGACCGACAAACAGACCGAACTCGGTGATGTTGCGAACCTGACCTTCGATGATGGCGCCAGCCTCGTGGCTCCCGGCGAACACAATCCAAGGATTCTCTTGGGTCTGCTTCAGGCCAAGCGAGATACGGCGCTTGTCGGGATCGACCTCAAGCACCTGCACTTCAACCTCTTGGCTGGTGGAAATTATCTTGCCGGGATGGATGTTCTTTTTCGTCCAGCTCATCTCTGAGACGTGGATCAGTCCCTCCACTCCAGGCTCAAGCTCAACGAACGCACCGTAGTCGGTTATGTTCGTGACCAAGCCCTTGAAGCGGGATTCCACCGGATACTTGGCGGCGATGCCGTCCCAAGGATCGGACTCGAGCTGTTTAATGCCGAGGCTGATACGCTGGGTCTCGATGTTGATGCGGATGATCTGCACCTTCACTGTGTCGCCAACGTTCACGATCTCGCTCGGATGGTTGACGCGCCTCCAGGCCATGTCGGTGACATGCAAGAGACCGTCGATACCGCCAAGATCGATAAACGCACCGTAGTCGGTGATGTTCTTGACCACGCCCTCGATGACCTGCCCCTCTTCGAGGCGGCCCACGATCTCGCTGCGCTTCTCGGCCCTTGTCTCTTCAAGTACGGCGCGGCGCGATACGACGATATTGCCGCGGCGACGATCCATCTTCAGGATCTGGAATGGCTGAGGCGTATTCATCAGCGGCCCCACATCACGGATGGGGCGAATGTCGACCTGGCTGCCGGGCAGGAAGGCCACGGCGCCGTCGAGATCGACGGTGAAGCCGCCCTTCACGCGATTGAAGATCTGTCCTTCAACCTTCTCGTTAGCCTTGTACTTCTCTTCGAGCCTGGTCCAGCTCTCCTCGCGGCGTGCCTTCTCACGAGACAACACGGCCTCGCCAGCGGCGTTCTCAACGCGCTCAAGATAGACATCAACCTCGTCGCCGACAGCGAGTTCGGCCGGGCGTCCGGGGAGGGCAAATTCTCTGAGGGCAACGCGGCCCTCGGTCTTCAGCCCTACGTCGATAATCGCAACGTCTTTTTCGATTGAAACGACGGCGCCTTTAACGACACTGCCTTCTTCGAGCGCCTTACCGGCTAGTGACTCTTCAAGAAGGGCTGTGAACTCATCAAGGCTCGGCTGGGCGATACTGGTCTGCGATTCGGTCATCTAGGCTCCTACTCGGCGTCCCGCCTTGCGCAATGCTCTGCGCGGCATGAACCCGAGGCTCGTGTTGCTCCGGATACGGCCAAAATCTGCGACGACGGGCGCGCCCAAGGGGCAGCCCATCCTCCGCTCGCTGCGACCGCAAAATTCATTCAAAAAATGATGTGCCAATACAAAATTGGGCACCGCCTCAACCGGCGCGCCCCGCTCGGCCCATCGCAGCCTCGATTAGATCGATTGCTGCCCTGAATGCGGCGTCTATAGCCAAATTTGTGGTGTCGAGCAAGGCTGCGTCTTCGGCCTGAACGAGAGGGGCAACGGCCCTATTCCGATCACGATCGTCGCGACTACGGATATCGGCCAAAACGGCCTCCTCCTCGATGCCGCTATCGCGTTCCTTAAGCTCCAGAAAGCGCCGGTGGGCCCGCTCCTCAGGGGTCGCGGTCACGAACAGCTTGGCGTCGGCATCCGGGCAAATCACTGTGCCGATATCCCGACCATCGATCACGGCGCCAGGATCGGCCCGCGCAAAATTTCTTTGATATTCAATGAGTACAGCGCGCACCTCCGGATGGCGCGCCACCACCGAGGCGGCCTCTCCGAGACCCGTGGTCCGCAAACCAGGATCGCGGAGCGTCGCAGCGTCGAGCCTGGCGGCGGCAATCGCAGCAATGCTCGCACTGGTCAGGTCTCCGCCTTGAGCCAACGTATCGCGCGCAACGGCCCGGTAGAGCGCCCCGGTATCGAGATGGCGCAGGCCAAAATGAACGGCAACCCGCCTGGCGAGCGTGCCTTTGCCCGAGGCTGCCGGACCGTCAATGGCGATGATCATGCGAGCTCAGCTCCGAGTTTGGTCATCAGTGGTACGAATTCGGGGAAGCTCGTAGCGATCATGCTGCCATCATCGACGGTGACGGGGGCCTTGGCGCTGAGACCGAGAATGAGGAAGGCCATGGCGATGCGGTGGTCCATTCGGGCCTCCACCAGCCCACCTCCGGCCACTTCGCCGCGCCCGCGAACGATCAGAACGTCACCCTCAACATGTGCCTCGACACCGCAGGCTTCGAGCCCGGAAGCGGTGGCGGCGAGCCGGTCGCTTTCCTTCACCTTGAGCTCGGCAAGCCCTTCCATGCGCGTCTCGCCTTCTGCGAACGCGGCGACCACGGCGAGCATGGGATATTCATCGATCATGGATGGGGCGCGCTCGGGGGGCACGCGTACGCCCTGGAGCGGCCCGGCTTTGACCCGGATATCGCCCACGGAATCACCGCCTTCGTCTCGAAAGTCGAGCACCTCGATGTCCGCGCCCATCTCACGCAAGGTTTCGAAGAAGCCGGTGCGCGTTGGATTCATCAGTACACCCTCGACTACGATGTCGGAGCCAGGACAGATGACAGCGGCGGCGGCAATGAAGGCAGCGGAACTCGGATCGCCCGGCACCGAGATGGCGGCACCTTGAAGTTCGGCATCGCCACATACCGTGACCGCCCGGGCGCCTTCTTCCCGATCCTCGATTTGAAGTTCAGCCCCGAAGAATCCGAGCATGCGTTCCGTATGGTCACGGGTCGCCAGCGGCTCGATCACCGTGGTGCGGCCCGGCGCATGCAGGCCGGCAAAAAGGATGGACGACTTTACCTGCGCCGACGGAACCGGCAGGTCGTACACGATCGGCACGAGATCCCCTGTCCCGCGCACGACAAGCGGCAGGGTGCCGCCCTCTCCCTGCGCCTCTATCTGCAGTCCCATCGTGGTGAGCGGGCGGAGCACACGCGTCATGGGACGCCGGCGCAAAGAAGCGTCGCCTGTGAACTCGGCGCGCATATCGTGACCGGCGACTACACCGAGCAAGAGGCGGCTCGACGTGCCCGAATTACCAAAGTCAAGTGGCGCGGACGGAGCAAGCAAGCCTCCTACACCCTGGCCCAACACCTCGAAAGCATCGTCGGTCCGTGTGACCGAAGCCCCAAGCGCATCCACCACCCGCGCGGTAGCCATCACGTCCTCGGCCTCAAGCAGACCGGTGATGCGGGTTCGGCCGATCGCAAGCGCGCCAAGGATCAGCGCGCGATGAGAAATCGACTTGTCGCCAGGGACTCTGACGCGGCCGGAAATACGCGCAGATCGGCGGGCGGTCAAAGGGTGCTGCATGGATTCTCGAATGGGGTTTTTTCGGCGCTCAATAGCTTTTGACACTACGCATGAGGCGTGGCAATGGGGAGTCAAACATGGCTAACGTCGAGGAACGTCAATGTCGAAACCCACACTCGGAACCAAGCGCGTTTGCCCGAGTTGCGCGGCACGGTTCTACGATTTGGGTCGTTCGCCGATTACCTGCTCCGTGTGCCAAGCAGTCTATCCAGTAACCCCGCCCGCCTCATCGCGGCGGAGCACGCGCGCGGCACCGGCCGAGAAGAAAAAGCCCGAGGTGGTCGAAGCCGATCCTCCCGTGTCGACAGATGCCGACGTCATCAGCCTCGATGAGGCTGCGGAGGCCGAGGAGGCCGCCGCCGACGAGGTCATCGGGGCTATCGGCGATGACGAAGACATTCCTGACAGCGACGATGACGACGACACCTTCCTCGAGCAAGAGGAAGAGGGCGAGACCGATGTGGCCGGCATTGTCGGGGGCGGCGCGAAAGAAGAATCCTAGAGACGAGCGCGGCATAAGACAGAGCCGCCTTATCTCTCACGACCGTCGGCTCGTATTTCTCTTGAACCAGCCGAGCACCCGGCCTAAGTGAAGCGGTCCGAACTCCTGCGTCCAGACTAGCGGCCGCGGATTTCTGTCTTTGCGAAGGGGCCATAGCTCAGTTGGGAGAGCGCGTGAATGGCATTCACGAGGTCGGCGGTTCGATCCCGCCTGGCTCCACCAAGACCCTTCGCCACGGACAATGACGAGGTGGAATTGCCGGCGACCTAATCCTAGGCTGACGCCAGTGGGGGCGCTCGCCGGCGTAGGCGGCCGAGGGCAGTTACCCACCCTTCAATATCGAGCTGTCACCAGAGGATGCACGAGGACCTGAGGTCTTACGGATCACGTTGGCCGTGGCGGGCTTCGAAAGTGAAGAGCTCGATATCCTCGTCGAGAACGGCGAGCTCAGGATACGCGGAGCCAAGCGCGACAAGGCCCCGAAGGACTATCTCCACCGCGGCATTGCCGCACGAGAGTTTAGGCGGACCTTCGCCCTCGCCGACGGCGTCAAGGTTCGCAAGGCCGAGCTACACGAGGGCCTTCTCGCCATCGAGCTCGAACGGCCAAACCGGGAAAAGCGCGCATTCAAGGTCGGGATCGTGTCAGTCAGTTGAGTTTGCGTTACACCTCAAGCCGCAACGGCTCTCGACGAAGAATCGAAAGTTGATGGATAAGATGGAAAACGAAGACATTCGACCGTCGATCAGTACTAAGGAGCTGGCGCTCCTCGGTGACGGTGAGGTTGCCTATATCAAGCAACTCGACTCAGACTCGGCCAAGCGGCTCTTTCCGACCTTCGATGACTCCCCGGAAGGCATCGACCTCTTCGCCGTGCTCAGCGCCGACGGCACGCCGTTGGCTCTCACCGACAGCCGCAATGCGGCGATCGCCAATGCCATAGGGAACGACCTCGTTCCAGTAAGCGTGCACTAGAGTTCCAACCAAGCCCTACTGCCATCGCAAATCAGGTTCCGTCCGCTTGGCTCTGCCTAGCGATTGCGCGCGGTCGCGTGCATAGTCCTCGCCCAATTTTCTGGGAGGCGGACGACATGACTCACATCACAATTGGCAGCGTGCGGAATACGACGTTCGCCCTGCTTATGGCGACAGGCGTTTCTGTTGGCGCGCCGGGCACGGCACTCGCGGACCCGCTGCTCGAAGAGGTCGTCGAGTTTGCCGGCACCATCCTTTATCTCGAGCACAAGGTTCCCGGGCTCGTCATTGGAGCGGTGCGGAACGGCGAGACGGCCACCTATGGCATCGGTGAAGCGTCCGACGGCGGAGAGGCGCCCGATGGGGATACGGTGTTGCGCATCGGTTCGATTACCAAGGCGTTTACCGGCCAAGTGCTGGCCCAACTGGCCGCCGATGGGACAGTCTCACTGACCCAAAAGCTTGGCGAACTCGCCCCCGACCTCGGTTCTGGCGCGGATGCAAATGTCGCGAATATCCGGCTGATCGACATCGCCACCCATTCGGCAGGACTGCCGCGCGAACTTCCCCACGAGCATGGGCCTGCCAACGATCCTTTTGCGACGATCACGCGGGTCGGATTTTCCAAATGGCTAAAGACCGAGCAGCTTCTCTTCGCCCCGGGCACCGGCATTCTCTATTCGAACTTCGCTTTCGACTTGCTGTCGATCGCCTTGTCCGAGGCGGCGGAGCAGCCCTACCCGAAGCTTCTCGAAGAGCACATCACCGAACCGCTTGGCATGAAGGACACGACCTTCGTGCTTACCAACGAGCAGAAGGGGCGGCTGATGCAGGGCCACAATTTCGACGGCAAGCCGCTCCCTGACGTGCCAACGGGCTCCGTCATCGTCGGTTCCGGGGGGCTGTATTCCACGCCGAAAGACCTGCTGCGCTGGATGGAATGGCATCTCGATCGCCTCGGCACTGATGGCGCGGAGACGCGCATGCTCGACCACGCGGCCTATCTGGTGCGCGATGGACTAAACCCTGTGTCTGGCATGGATGAGTCCGGCCACATGGACGCCATGGGGCTTGGCTGGGTGGTGATGATGCCCGAAGGAAACCGGCCCCTGATCCTCCAGAAGGCCGGCGGGCTACAGGGCACGTTTTCCTATATCGCCTTCGCCCCGACACGCGGCATTGCGATATTCATTTCCATCAATGAATTTAGCTTCGGGGCGGCCATGGCCATGGGGGAGGCGGTTAACGAAATGATAGCCACACTCGCCCCGCGCTAAGGCTCGGCCTCGAATGGCTAAGCGGCGTGGGAAGAGGCCTCCTCTTGAGTGAGCACCGCGTAGAGCGCGGCGGCATC
Organism: Methyloceanibacter sp.; assembly: GCA_018067145.1. Lineage (GTDB taxonomy): Bacteria > Pseudomonadota > Alphaproteobacteria > Rhizobiales > Methyloligellaceae > Methyloceanibacter. Next base: position 9,027 of record JAGPVD010000060.1, on the reverse strand, counting down.
CTTGGACGCCCGGAGCTTCTCCACAGAGCCCCTCTCGCGCAGCAGTCGCGAGATGCGCGCCAGCGCCTTCAGATGGTCGGCGCCCGCACCTTCCGGCGCAAGTAGCAGAAACACGATATCGACGGGCTCGCCGTCAACGGCATCGAATTCGACAGGCTCCGAAAGCTGCGCAAAAAGACCAACGATCTGCTTCAAGCCGCCAAGCTTGCCATGGGGAATAGCAACACCCTGACCAAGCCCAGTCGAGCCGAGCTGTTCGCGCTGCCATAGAACATCGAAAATGTCGCGCTCTGGAAGACCGGAGATGCGCGCGGCTCGCGCCGAAAGTTCCTCTAGGAGCTGCTTCTTGCTTTTGGGCTTCAGCGAGCGAAGCACGGCCTCTGGCGAAATAAGATCACCTAAATGCATTCGACTACCCGTGTGACTTCATTATGAGCGGACTGGTGCGCAAGCGCCCCGCATCCACTGGCGCAGTGTTCGGTGCCGGATTAATCCAGCGGATATATACGGAACTCCCCGTCCTCGCTTTTCGATGCATCTACCGTGACGGCAGCTGCCCGTTATTCGTCTCGACGGCGTGACAACGCGTTTTGGTACGCAACTCCGCAAACGCTATTCCGACATCAAAATTCTTTCGGCAGTTTGTATCGTCATCGCCACGGAAGGCTATCGAAAGTTTCTTCTCGACCGGTATTCCCGGAGCATATGCCACGTCTTTTTGGGCCGATATCAGCGGAGCGAATTAACGCGCCCGGCCCATCTTCGATCGTGCCTCTACCGCGGGGCGGGAAGCTAGACCCGAGCTCAGAGGGTGTCAAACGCAATCAATTTCATCTGTCCTCTTTACATGATTCATTTGTGCAAACAGTGCGTTAAGCGTGAAATTCAGGCGCTTTCGCCGGACGCGATACGCTTCAGCCGCCGGCGTTGAACGGAGGAGGGAATCCTCAGAGCCTCGCGATATTTTGCGACAGTGCGGCGAGCAATATCGATTCCGTCATCCTTCAGCCGCTCGACGAGCTTGTCGTCGGAGAGAATTTCGGCAAAAGGTTCCGCGTCGATCATCTCTCGAATGCGGTGGCGCACAGATTCCGAGGAGTGGGAGTCGCCACTAGACGTGGCGGCGATCGCCGACGTGAAAAAATATTTCAGCTCCAACAGGCCACGATTGGTCGCCATGTATTTGTTAGCGGTGACACGGCTGACCGTGGACTCATGCATGGAGATTGCGTCGGCCACGGTTTTCAGATTGAGCGGCCGCAAGTGCCGAACGCCATATGTGAAGAAGGCGTCCTGCTGACGCACGATCTCTTGCGACACTTTCAGAATGGTGCGCGCCCGTTGGTCGAGACTCTTCACCAGCCAGTTGGCTGTCTGCAGGCACTCGACAAGATAGCTCTTGTCTTCCTTGGCGAGCGGCGACTTGGTGACGGTCGCATAATAGGTCTGATTGACGAGGACGCGCGGGAGCGTGTCGGTGTTCAGCTCCACATGAAAACTTTCATCGGGAAGCGATCTCACGAGCACGTCCGGCACGATAGGCTGAGTCGGTACAGATCCGTATTTCAATCCGGGTTTCGGGTTTAGGCGTTTCACCTCGACGATCATGTCGCACAAATCTTCATCGGAAACGCGAGCGGCGCGCTTCAGCGCGGCGAGGTCGTGCATGCCAAGAAGGTGGAGATTGTCGATGAGCGCTGCCATTGCCGGGTCGCAACGATCGAGATCCCGCAACTGAAGCGTCAAACACTCGCGCAGGTCGCGCGCGAACACACCGCAAGGCTCAAAGCCTTGCATCACTGCAAGGGTCTCCTCGATGAGTTCTAAGGGCGCGCCGAGCCGTTCGGCCAAGCCATCGAGACCGCCACGCAGATAGCCGGCCTCGTCGGTCATATCGATGAGATGCTGGCCAATTAGGCGCCGTGGCGGGTCGTTGAAGGACAGGCTGAGTTGCTCAACCAGATGATCCCGCAGCGTCTTTTCCTCGGCTACATAGGCTTCGAGATTAGAGATCTCGCCGCCCGATGAACCTTGGGTCAGCCCGCTCCACCCAGAGTCTTTCAGGGCGCCAGGCGTGAAGCTGTCGGAATCGGGGAACATGTCCTGCGGCTCGGCGTCGAGATCGGCGGTCTGGCTGGCGCCAGTGCTAGCCTCAAGGTCGACCCAGTCGTCGCTGTCGCTGACTTCACCGCTTGGCTCGCTCGCGGTGCTGCTGGCGCCTGTCGTATCGCCGGCATCCTCTTTGGGCGCCGCAGGCGCGGCCTCGGCCGTCGCGCTGCTCGTCTCGTCGGTCTCGTCACGCTCGAGCAGCGGATTGCGCTCAAGCTCGCCCTCGACAAAGGTTGAAAGTTCTAAATTGGGAAGCTGCAGCAGCTTGATCGCCTGCTGCAATTGCGGCGTCATGACCAGGCTGTGCGCCTGGCGAAGTTCGAGCCTAGGGTTGATCGCCATCTACAATCTCACTCGCGATCGGGTGCTCAGATCTTGAACTGATCACCGAGATAGACGCGCCGCACTTCTTCATTGTTGACAATATCGTCCGTGGTGCCGTGGGTCAGCACCATGCCGTCATGAATGATGTAGGCGCGGCCAACAAGATCCAGCGTCTCCCGCACGTTATGGTCGGTAATGAGAACGCCAATGCCGCGCTCAGTGAGATGACGTACGAGCGCACGGATATCACCGACGGCAATCGGATCGATGCCGGCGAAGGGCTCATCAAGCAGCATGTACGAGGGACGCGAGGCCAGCGAGCGCGCTATTTCAACGCGACGGCGCTCGCCGCCTGAGAGCCGCATGGACGGCGACTTTCTGAGGCGAGTGATGCGGAATTCCTCAAGCAGGGAATCGAGCTGAAGCTTCCGCTCCTTCTTGTTGGGCTCGACCATTTCGAGAACGGCGAGAATGTTCTCCTCCACCGTTAGCCCCCGGAAGATCGATGCCTCCTGTGGGAGATAACCGATGCCCAACCGCGCCCGGCGGTACATCGGCAGCTTGGTCACATCCCGGCCGTCGATCTTGATCGACCCTTCGTCGGCAGGGATCAGTCCAGTGATCATGTAGAAAACGGTGGTCTTGCCGGCGCCATTCGGTCCTAGCAGCCCGACAGCCTCACCACGCGCCAGATCGAGGCTGACCCCACGCACGACCATGCGTTTCTTGAAGCTCTTGACCACGGAGCGAACGGACAGCCAACCGTTGCCGGGTTCTGAATGGAGGCCGGGCTCAGCCCGAGGCGCTTCGGCCTGCGCAGCAGCTTCCGGCGCAGTGACTGCTTGGTTACCTGGAGACGACAGCAATTTGCCCACTAACCCTTTCTGCGTCTTCAGTTGAAGCGCCGGCCATTTAACATCGGTTTAAGCCCTTGGGAGTCCTACCGAAACTCGGGCATGATCGGCAACGGCTTAACCGGTGTCTGCTTGTCTTGCGCAGGCACCGCACCGGCTGGAGCAGCCTGCCCATCGCTTGCGGCCGTCGAGGCCCCAGGCTTCTTCTTAAGCTTCTTCTTAGGGTTGGCGCCGGCTGGTTCGGTAGTACTGACGCCGCCCTCTTGGTCCGGCATGAACAGGGCACGAATGCGGCCCCCAGCCGTTGAATTTCCAGTATTTTCGAACCGGCTCTCGCCTGTCTTCAAGTCTATGATGAGCTTGTCGCCTTTTAGCACATTCTGACCTTGCGATAACACCACGTTGCCACCCACGGTCACGAAATCGGCCCGCACGTCGTAGATCGCCCAGTCGCTGGTGGTGGTCTGTTCGTCGCTCGTCGTGATGACGACGCTGCCCCTGGCTTCGATCTTGTTAATCTGCGCGTCGGGCCCGTCCTTCTTGTCTGGCTTGGCCGCCTTATCGGCGACGGGAACAGCCTCGGCTTCCTGCCCGGTGAACTTTTCGGTCCCGCCGACATAGTAGACGTCGAGTTCTGCGGCACGCAGCGTGGTGGTGCCCTGCACCGCCTTGACATTGCCTTGGAAGGTGGCCTTCTTTTTGCCGTCGTACACCGTCAGCACATCCGACTCGATATCGATTGGATCGTTGGAGCTCTTAGACAAGCCGCCAAACGCATTATTAACCGTCTGCGCGCAAAGAGGAGCCGCCGAGACGAGCGCCAACAGGATGGCCGCTCCCACAGCGAGGGAAAATTGTCTCATCGGAGGAGCCCACCTCATTGCGGGCTCACCGTTGGCACGTCTCCGCTGGTTTCCGGCTCAGACTCTTTTGCCAGCCACGGAAGTGGAGCAGGCTTCGGCTTGGCGTCGCCGTCGTTCTTCTCCTTCGGCCCCTTGATCAGGTGGACCTTCACTTGGCCACGAAATACGAGTGTCTTCTCCTCGGATCGAAAGGTGAGCGCGTTGGCTCTGACGGTGCCGGTATCGAGCTTGAAGGACACCGGACGGTGCGAACGGAGCGTTTGGCTCTCCATGTCAAGGGTAGCGTGCTCAAGCTCACCGGTGATGCCCGCGCTGGTCGCAAGGGTGATGCGGTCCTGCATCACCAGCCGCTCATCGAGACTATTGAACACACCACGCGCGGCCTTCATGCGCGTCCAGCCACCCGAGGCAGTCGCCAGATCGGCCTTGATGGCGTGCAGCTTGACAATCTTCGGGTTCTGAATGTCCTGGTCGGCATATTCGGCACGCACCACGTATTTTCCGCTCTTCTTGTCGGAGCCCTTTAGCGTGGGATTGAGCATCCGGAGATTGCCATCGACCATCTCCATGCCGTCAATGCTCGCCGTCACGTCACCGACCGTGACATTGAGCTGGGTGGAGACGAAATAGCCGGCCAGCACCAGAACGGCGACGACCGGCAGGATCACCCGGAGAACGCGGACAGTGCGGCTATGGCGCCTGCCGCTGCGAAAGGCGCGCTCACGCTCCTCGGCCGTGCGCACGCGATAGCGCGGGCCGGCCTGAAAGAGATTCGCATCAACTGCCATCGTATCCGCCAATTTTTCCCGGGATTCCAGTATTCCTGGACACTCAGACCCACATTAGCCGCAGGACTTTGATCACATTGCGGCCGCTAGGCTTGGACTTGGGGCTCCTATTTGGCCGCCTAGTGGGCGAAGGGGTCGATTTCGGCCCAGCCTTCGAGGTCGAGTTCAACCCGGGTCGGCAGAAACTCAAAGCAGGCACGCGCCAGCTTCTCGCGGCCTTCACGCTTCAACATGACATCAAGCCGATCCATCAGCGCGTGCAGATGTAGCACATCGCTCGCCGCATAGTTGAGCTGCTCCGGGCTCAGCTCAGCCGCCCCCCAGTCCGAGGATTGCTGCTGCTTGGACAGATCGACACCGACCAATTCCCGGCAAAGATCCTTGAGGCCGTGCCGGTCGGTATAGGTCCGGGCGAGCTTCGAGGCTATTTTGGTGCAGTAGACCGGCCGCGGCATGACGCCGAGAAACTTCTCGAACATGGCCATGTCGAAGCGGCCGAAATGGAAGATCTTGAGGACACTCTCGTCGGTCAGCAGCCGCTTCAGCTCCGGGGCGTCGTAATCGCGCGAGAACTGGACCAGGGAGGCGTTACCGTCACCGTCGGAGAGCTGCGCCAGACAGAGCCGGTCGCGATTAGGATTGAGCCCCAGCGTCTCGGTATCAATGGCAATGGCCTTAGCGGCGAAGCGGCTTTTCGGCAGATCACCCTTAAAAAGCTCGACGGTTGAGGTTTCGTTCAAGATCTTGGCCATGGTCGAGCTCCCCGCACGAAACGGGAGCAAAGGAATAATGGTGCCCAGGAGAAGACTCGAACTTCCACGCCCTTTCGGGCACTAGCACCTGAAGCTAGCGCGTCTACCAGTTCCGCCACCTGGGCTTGAGAATGTTGAGGTACGATTGGCGCTTCTCGTTGTCAATTGCCGGGAGAAGCGACTTCCAGCCATGCGCGCCCTCGTGTAAGCCTGCAGAGGCACAATGGCAGGCGAAGTTTAAGAGGCAGCTAAGTGGCCATCACACTGAACAATCGATCTCTCGTGACCATCTATGGCGGCTCCGGCTTTCTCGGGCGGCACGTGGTTCGCGCCATCGCCGAGACCGGCGCGCGCATGCGGGTCGCGGTTAGGCGGCCTGAGCTTGCGGGTCATCTCCAGCCACTTGGCAGCGTCGGGCAGATCGTTCCGGTGCAGGCCAATGTGCGTTTCCCTGACTCCCTCTTAGCTGCAGCAGAAGACGCCGACGCGGTCGTCAATCTCGTCGGAATCTTGTTTTCAGGCGGCAAGCAGACCTTCAAGTCCGTGCAGGACGAGGGCGCGCGTCACGTAGCCAAAGCCGCGATGGCGGTCGGCGCGGGGACCTTGGTACATGTCTCAGCCATCGGCGCCGACGCGAATTCGCGTTCTGTCTACGCGCGCAGCAAAGCTGCAGGTGAGGCGGCGGTTCGGGATGGGTTTCCCGACGCGACCATCTTTCGGCCATCCGTCGTGTTTGGGCCGGAAGACGATTTCTTCAACCGTTTCGGTGGACTTGCCCGCATCGCGCCGATGCTACCGCTCATAGGCGGAGGCCATACGAAGTTCCAGCCTGTCTTCGTGGGCGATGTCGCCAAGGCCGTGGTCGCGGCACTCTCTGGAAGTGTTGAAGCCGGAGCGCCTTACGAACTTGGCGGGCCTGAAATCCTCACCATGCGTGATGTGATGAACCGTGTGCTCGACTACACTCTGCGCAGACGGCCGCTGGTGCCGGTGCCGTTCTGGGCCGCCAAGCTGACAGCCGCGTTCCTGCAATTGCTGCCAAACCCGCCGCTCACGATCGACCAGGTCCGGCTGCTCCAGAGCGACAATGTGGTGAGTGATGCGGCCATCAAGGCGGATCGTACGCTTGAGGGCTTGAGCATCGAGCCCGTGGCGGTGGCGAGCGTCGTGCCTGGCTACCTTGAGCAGTTCAGGCCGCGCGGACAGTTCTCCGTCTACAAACCTTAAGGGGCCAGCCTCACCGCCTCGGCTTACGTGTAGATCATCACGAGCAAGAAGCCACCGAGCACCATGCGGTAGAGCACATAGGGTAGGAAGCTCACGCGCTTGACCAACGCCATGAGGAAGGCGATGGCCGCAAGCCCGGCTAGAAACGTCAGGCCGGCGCAATAGACCGCATCCATGGTGACGGTATCGCCGCTGGCCAACGCATCCCCGACGGTGAGAACGCCGGCACCGGCAATGGCTGGGATGCCAAGCAGAAAAGAAAAGCGAGCAGAATCAGGCCGGGTGAAGCCGAGGAAGCGCGCCGCCGTCATGGTCACGCCCGACCGGCTCGTACCGGGAATAAGCGCCAAAGCCTGCGCCACGCCAATGATGAGGGCGCTCTTCAGCGTCATATTGCTCATGGTCCGCGTCTGCGGCCCCACCATGTCGGCGACGAGCATGAGCAGCCCGTAGATAATTGTATTCCAGGCGACCACCGCGACGTTGCGATCGAGCGCGGCAAAACCCATCTTTTTCAGAAAGAGCCCGAAGGCCACGGCTGGGATGGTCCCCAGCAGGATATAGATCGCCAGGCGCCCCTCGTCGGTGACCTTGCCCTTGAACAGCTCGAGCCCACCAAGGGTGATGCGCCAAACGTCGCGCCAAAAATAGATGAGGACGGCGAGCAACGTGCCGAGATGCACCATGACATCGACGAACTGACCCTGGTCCGGCCAGTTCATGATATTGGGGATTAGGATCAGGTGGCCGGAGGACGAGATGGGCAGGAATTCGGTAATCCCCTGCACCACCGCAATCACGATGATCTGTTCTATCGTCATGATCCCTCATCGAGCATCTTGTTCCGCGCGCGTGCAGGTTCTATACGAGGCTCTGGCCCCGCGCGATTCATTTTGGAACGAATAGCCGCCGAAGCCATCAATGGCCAATCTCATCCACCATCCCCTATGCGCCTTCTCAAGGTCAATTCGCCTTGCGCTGGCTGAATGCGGCGTCGAGGCCGAACTCACGGAAGAACGGCCGTGGGAATGGCGGCCAGGTTTTCTGGAGGTGAACCCGGCAGGCACGCTGCCGGTGCTGATCGCCGACGATCGAGGGTCGATCGCGGGCGCCTACGCCATCTCAGAGTATCTCGGCGACACCGCCGATGAGCGCGAAAATAGGGGATTCCAGCCATTTCCAGGGGATCCCGTGGCCCGGGCCGAGGCTCGCCGGCTGGTCGACTGGTTCCACCAAAAATTCTACGCCGAAGTAACCGACTATCTAGTGGTGGAAAAAATATTCCGCCGCTTTGGGCCGCAGAGTTCGTCTCCCAACATGGAGGCCATGCGCGCCGGACATGACAATTTGCGCTATCATTTGACCTATGTTGGCCATCTCACCGAGACGCGGAGCTGGCTCGCCGGCGATGCCATGAGCTTTGCCGACCTGGCTGCCGCGGCGCATCTCTCGGCGCTCGACTATCTCGGCGAGGTGCCGTGGGAAGAATTTGAGGCGGCAAAAAACTGGTACGCGCTCGTGAAATCGAGGCCATCGTTCAGGCCGCTGCTGCAGGATCGTGTCGCGGGCTTTACCCCCGCCGGGATCTATGCCGACCTCGATTTCTAACGGCACGCGCCCAGAACTTGAGTGGGCATGGTGCAGACACTGAAATCAGATATCGCTGAAGAGGCCAGGGCGCTTGGCTTCGATGCCGTGCGCTTCACTTCGGCCGAGGCGGCGCATGGCGCGGGCGATGCGCTCGATCAATTCCTGGCCGAGGGACGCGAAGGCGGCATGGGCTGGCTTGCCGCGACAGCCGACTACCGCAAAGCGCCACGCGCGCTATGGCCCGAAGCCCGCAGTGTGATCCTGCTCGGGCTGAACTATGGCCGGGGCGGCAATCCACTGGCCATTCTCGATGAGCCCTCGCGCGGCGCCATTTCTGTCTATGCGCAAGGCGCCGACTATCATGATGTGCTCAAGGCCAAGCTGAAACCGTTAGCGGCACGTGTTCGGGAGCTCGCGGGCGGCGACGTAAAAATCTTCGTCGACACCGCGCCAGTGATGGAGAAACCACTGGCGGCGAAAGCCGGTCTCGGCTGGCAAGGTAAACACACCAATCTCGTGT
>JAGPVD010000045.1 GCA_018067145.1 Methyloceanibacter sp. | reverse complement strand
AGCAGATAGTATTTCTGATCTTTGCCGATCTTGGCGGTGCAGATGAATTTCAGAACGTCGGTGTCGCTGACATTCTGGAACGTAATATGCGTCGTGTCCGCTACGTCGTGAAATGACGAACCTGCACTGACCCGCTCAACGGGTCCGCCGTCATACTGCGGTTCGCAGTGCCTTAGAGGACGTAGCAAACGCCGCGTACGGGATGGTAGTGCGGCGGGGCCGACTTGCTTGGCGGGAACTCCACTAGAGTCAGCCGTAACTCGTCGTTGGTCCCTGGAATATCGGTCCGCTCCAGAATCGTGCGCGACACTTCCGAGGCCGCACCTGCCGATTGCGCCAACGGGAAAACTGCGAAGAGGCCGAGAACCGCCGCAGCGAAGACCATGGCTGCCGTACTTTTCAACTCGATGGTCCGTTCTTGGATTCGTGGTCGCGACGTTAGCTCTCTGTCTTGGGTATATCCAAAGCCGCCGGGTCGAAGTTGTAGCGGGCATTGCAGAACTCGCAATTCACCCACACCTCGCCATCGACGACCATGTCGGCGAGATCTTCAGCTGAGAAGCTGTGCAACAGGTCCTCGACCCTTTCGCGCGAGCAACTGCAATAGGTCTTGAGCGGAATGGCGGGGAAGACGCGCACCTGCTCCTCGTGGAACAGGCGATAGAGCAGCCGGTCCGGCGGCAACATCGGGTCGAGCAATTCGTGGTCCTCGACCGTCTCGGCCAGGGACTTAGCGCGCGTCCAATCCTCTTCGAAGTCCTTCGAAGTTTGGACGCCACCTTCACGCGTAAGCTTCTGCACCAGAAGCCCGCCAGCACGCCAAGTCCACGCCCCCTCGCTCTCACCTTCCACCCCGGCCTGATAGTGACGCGCCACGGCGAGGCGAATAAAGGTGGGAAGCTGCTCCGACTGCTGAAAATACGTGTCGGCGGCGTCCGTCAGTGTATCCCCTTCCAGCGGCACCACGCCCTGATAGCGGTCGGCGTCTGAACCCCGGTCGATGGTCATGGCGAAATGGCCTTGGCCGAGCAGCGATGTCCCATCGTCATTCTCGGCTTCGGCCAGACGATCCTCGGAGAACCGCGCGTAACCGCGCAAAGCGCCAGGCACCTGATAGTCGGCGACCAACAAATCCACTGCCCCGTCAGTGGAGGCCTGTAAGATGAACTTGCCTTCGGTCTTGAGGGCGGCGCCAAGCAGCGCCGTCATCGCCACTGCCTCACCAAGGAGCCGCGACACCGGGTCCGGATAAGCATGGCGTGACAGGATGGTGTCGACCGTGGGCCCAAGCTTAACCAGGCGGCCTACAACGTCGGCGTTCTCTGCCTGAAACGGCAGGATCATGTCGTCGCCAGGAATGGCGAACTCGCTGGGCTCGTCCGAGGGCTGCTCCGTCACCGCCTGGCTCCACGAGACTTAGTGGCGGTTGTCTTGGCTCGGGAAGTCTCGGCTCTAGAGACCTTGACCCTAGGCGTCTTGGCGGCGCGTTTCGCGGGGCTATGCTTTGTGGCCGTCCGCTTGGTGGTGCGTTTCGCAGGGCCGCGCTTCGCAGCGGGGCGCTTGGCGACAGCCCGTTTGGCCGGGGCACGTTCTGTCTTATTCCCAAGACGTCCCTGGCCGAGGCACCAGGCGAGGATGGCCTTCTGTGCGTGAAGCCGGTTCTCGACCTCATCCCACACAGCAGATTGCGGGCCGTCGATCACGTCCGCCGTCACCTCGTCGCCGCGATGGGCAGGCAGGCAATGCATAAAGATCGCGCCCTTCTTCGCTACGGCCATCAGGCTGTCGTCAACCTGGAATGGACGGAGTGCCGCTTTGCGTTCCTTTTCATCTTCGTCGCCCATGGACACCCAGACATCGGTCATCACGCAGTCCGCACCCTTCACGGCCTCAACCGCGTTCTCGGTCACCTCGACATCGGCGCCCTCGGTCCAGGCCCAAGCAAGCAGCTCGGGCGCTGGCGCAAATTCAGCGGGCGCGGCAATGCGAAACTTGAATCCGAAGCGCACGGCGGCATGCACCCAGGAAGCAGCAACATTATTGGCGTCGCCAACCCAAGCGATGGTGCGGCCCTTGATGGAACCTTTCCGCTCCTCGAAAGTCAGAATATCGGCCATGACCTGGCATGGATGCGACCTTGAGGTGAGCCCGTTGATCACGGGGATGGTGGCATTGTCGGCGAACTCGGTCAGAGTCGCGTGCGGCCCGGTGCGCAGCATGATGGCGTCCACGTAGCGCGACAGGACACGCGACGTGTCGGCGACACTCTCGCCGCGGCCAAGCTGCATATCATGCGGGTTGAGCACGATGGACGTGCCGCCAAGCTGATGGACCGCGACCTCGAAGGAAACGCGCGTCCGCGTGGACGGCTTCTCGAAGATCATGGCCAGCACGGCGCCGGACTTGAGCCCCAGCGCCTTCGGCACCTTGCCGGACTTTTTCATGGCGGCGGCGGTGTCGATGATGGCGCGCAAAGTCGCTGTGTCCAACGCGTCGATATCTAGAAAATGCTTCGGCGACATGAGTGAAAGACCTTGGAACGCCGTCAGGCGGAGTTGCGCGCGGTGCCTTTCAAGGCAACGCACGCGGCATCAATCGTGGTGCAGGCGAGGTCAATCTCGTCCTCACCAACGATTAGCGGTGGCAGGAGCCGCACGACATTGTCGCCGGCCTGGACAGTCAGCATCCCCCGGTCGCGGAGCGCCGCAAGGAGCTTCAAATTCTCTACTTTGCATTTCAGCCCAACCATCAGGCCTTGGCCTCGTACCTCTTCGATGATGTCGCCATGCTCGTCGGCAATGCCTGCGAGCCGTTGCTTCAACTTTAGACCCATTTGCGCGACATGATCGAGAAAGCCCGGCTCCAAAATCACGTCGAGCACAGCATTACCGACCGCCATGGCAAGCGGATTACCGCCAAAGGTCGAGCCGTGGCTGCCAGTGGTCATGGCCGAGCCGACCGCCTCGGTAGTGAGGCAGGCGCCCACGGGAAAACCGCCGCCGAGCCCCTTGGCTGACGACATGATGTCAGGCGTGATCCCGGCCCATTCGTGGGCGTAAAAACGCCCGGTGCGGCCAACGCCGGTTTGAACCTCGTCGAGCAGGAGAAGAATGCCCTTCTCATCGCAACGCGCGCGCAGGTCTTGCAGGAAGCGCCACGGCACTTCAAGCATGCCGCCCTCACCCATGATCGGCTCGATCAGGACGCCGGCGGTCTCCTCGCCGATGGCGGCCTCGACGGCCTCGATGTCGAAGCCCGCAATTTGGTCGAAGCCATCGACGGGCGGACCGAAGCCCTCGAGATGCTTGGCCTGACCGCCAGCCGCGATGGTGGCCAGCGTGCGCCCGTGAAAGGCGCCCTCGAAGGTGACGATCCGATAGCGTTCCGGCGCACCATTCACAAAGTGATAGCGGCGGGCTGCCTTGATGGCGCACTCGACGGCCTCGGCCCCCGAATTGGCGAAGAACACCCGGTCGGCGAAACTGGCGTCGCAGAGCCGTGTCCCAAGCCGTTCCTGCCCTGCAATTTGATGCAAATTCGAGACGTGCCAGACCTTGCTCGCCTGCTCGGTCAACGCTTCGACGAGACGCGGATGGGCATGGCCCAATGCGGTCACGGCGACGCCGCTCGAGAAGTCGAGATAACGCTCTCCCCTCTCCGTAAAGAGAAAGGCGCCCTCTCCCCGCGCGAAAGACAATCCGCTGCGGGCGTAGGTCGGAAGGAGTGCCGACATGAAAGTTGCGTATCCCGGAAATAAAAACGCCGCCAACCGGCGGCAGCAAGGAAAGTCAAAGTGTTAGGTCTCGTTCCGAGGCCTGTCAATCGACGCTAGCAACCGGTTTTCCAACGTTTCTCCACGTTTCCATCCACCTCTCGGATTGTGTTCTGGTTAACGAAGTGACAGAATCCACTTGTTCCGGTGGAAAACCAAGACTTCAAGCGTGGCGGCGCTTGTGGGGTTCTACCGGACTTAGTAGGATAATAAGCGCTCGGCTACCAGATGTCGTGGGTCCTGGTTGACGCCCGAGCGGTCATTCTCAGCAGTAATTCTGCGTATTTCGAAAAATACCGTCTCAGGTAGACGGGTGGAATCTGAGTCCAGACGAGGAGGCCAACCATGGCTTGGACTGACGAGAGGGTTGAAGTGCTGACGAAACTCTGGGCGGAAGGACTGAGCGCGAGCCAAATCGCGGGTCGCTTAGGCGGCGTGACCCGTAATGCGGTGATCGGCAAGGTCCACCGGCTTGGACTTTCGGGACGGGCCACAAGCTCGCGATCTAGCGCGCCAAGGCCACGGCGCAACCACGCGCCAAGACAAAATCGAACGCCATCGCTCACCTTTGGGACGCGAGGGAACGCGGCGCTGAAACCCAGCTACGAGGCGGAATACCAGCAGGCTCCGGCGCCAATCATGGAGCTTGTCATCCCGGTCGAAGAGCGGGCCAGCATTCTCACGCTGAAAGAAGCGATGTGCCGTTGGCCGATCGGTGATCCAACCGAGGAGGAGTTCCACTTCTGCGGCCGCAAGAAGGAAGGCTCAACGCCTTACTGCGAGCACCATGCCCGCATGGCCTATCAGCCGGCCCAGGCACGGCGTCGCGAAAAGCGTTTCGCCAACGGCTAAGCCCCACAGGGAACATCAGAGGCCAAAGAAGAGGCGCCATTCATCCTGGCGCCTCTTTGTCGTTTGGGGCAATGAAATCAGGCGATTTCTTCGAGCTCGTCGGAGAAGGCATAGCCTGCGCCGCGCACCGTACGGACCGGGTCGCGCTCATTGCCGCGCATCATGGCCTTGCGAAGCCGCCCCACATGCACGTCCACCGTGCGTTCATCCACATACACACTGCGGCCCCACACGCCGTCCAAGAGCTGGGCGCGGTTGAACACCCGTCCCGGGCTCTGCATGAGAAACTCAAGCAGGCGGAACTCGGTCGGTCCGAGATGCACTTGGCGGCTATTACGCGTCACGCGATGGGACGCGCGGTCGAGCTCAATGTCGCCCACGGTCAGCACGGTGGCGACGCGCGCAGGGTTCGTGCGGCGCAGGATGGCCCGCACCCGCGCCATCAGTTCAGGCAATGAGAAAGGCTTGACGACGTAGTCATCGGCGCCGGTGGCGAGGCCGCGAACGCGGTCAGTCTCCTCCCCGCGCGCCGTCAGCAAAATAATGGGGATGGTGCGGGAATCCTTGCCGGTGCGCAGCCGCCGGCAAAGCTCAAGCCCAGAGATGCCAGGCAGCATCCAATCGAGCAAGATCAGGTCGGGGGAGCTTTCAGCGATGGCCATTTCGGCCTCGTCGCCACGGTTCACCACATCGACCGCGTAGCCTTCCGCTTCGAGATTGTAACGAAGGAGGAGGGCTAGCGGCTCCTCGTCTTCAACGACTAGGACCTTGGCTCCAGCGCTCATGGCATCCGTCCTCTGCATAGGCTAGCCAGCTGATTGCTTCAGTTCGACCGGCGTCGTGCTCGTGGTGTCGCCCTTCGGGCGTTGAT
>JAGPVD010000029.1 GCA_018067145.1 Methyloceanibacter sp. | reverse complement strand
TGTCGAGGGCGGTCGTGTAACTCAGCGGCTTGAACGACGAGCCGGGCTGCCTCAAAGCTTGCGTGGCGCGATCGAACTGGCTCTGAGCGAAACTAAAGCCACCAGCGATGGCGAGCACGCGGCCCGTATGAGGGTCCATGGCGACAATCGCACCACTAACCTCAGGCGGCTGCTGCAGCGACCACTGACCGGCAACTGTCTCTGCTGGCTCGGACGTGCCGTCCTTCTTCGTCTTCGGTTTGCGCGGCGCAGCGTAAATCACATCGCCAGGCTTCAGCGCCTTCGTTACGGTTTTTCGCGTCCACTTCACCTCCGCCGCGGGAATGACGCCCACTTCGCGCTCGGTGACCAGCTTGCCCCATTTGTCACGACCGGGACGGATGCCAACCTTGGCCTGGTCCTTCGTAACTTCGAGCACGACGGCCAGCCGCCAAGGCTCAATGTCGCTCCACACTTTGACGCCGGCGAGGGTCTTGCCCCAGTCGCCGGAGATATCGATGGTCTCTTTGACGCCGCGCCATCTACCGTGCACGCGATCATAATGGGTCAGCCCTTCGACCAACGCTTTGCGCGCAATCGCCTGCATCCTTGGATCAAGCGTGGTGCGGACCGACAGGCCGCCGCCGTAAAGCTTATCCTCGCCGAAGTCGTCGATGATCTTGCGACGCACTTCCTCTGCGAAATATTCCGAGGCGAAAATCTTTGGTCCATAGGTGCGGGCGTGCACACCGAGAGGCGAAGCCTTCGCCTCCTCCCCCTGCTCTGGGGTGGCGAAACCATTCTCAACGATGCGGTCGATGACCCAGTTCCGACGCGCGATGGCACGATCAGGATGCCGGAACGGATCGTAATTGCTCGGCGCCTTAGGCAAAGTGGCGAGATAGGCGGCATCGGCTAGGCTGAGCTCGTTCAGCGCCTTGCTCCAATAGGTCTGCGCCGCCGCGGCGACGCCATAAGCACCTGCGCCGAGATAGATCTCATTCAGGTAGAGCTCGAGGATCTGCTCCTTGGTGAAGGCGCGCTCGATACGGATCGCGAGAATAGCTTCCTTCAGCTTACGCTCGATATTCTGTTCGTTCGTGAGGAGGAAGTTCTTGGCTACCTGTTGCGTGATGGTCGAGGCACCAACCATGCGGCGGCCAGACTGCATCGCGCTCATATTGGTGACCACGGCGCGGATGATGCCTTGAATGTCGAGACCACCGTGCTGGTAGAAGTTTTTGTCCTCCGCCGAGATAAACGCCTCAATGAGGCGCGGCGGAATGGCCGTGATGGGGACATAAATGCGGCGCTGGCGGGCGAACTCAGAGATCAGCCTGCCGTCATTGGCGTGAATGCGCGTCATCACCGGCGGCTCGTATTTCGCGAGCACTTCGTAGTCCGGCAGCTCCTGCGACACCTTCCACAATACGAAGGCGGCGGCGCCGGCCACGGCGATGAACACGATCATGCTGGCGGCGGACATGAAGCCGAGAAAACGTAAAAAGAACCCGCCACGACGGCGGCCGCCGCCTTGCTGCGGCGATTTAACTGGTGCCGTAATATCCATGATTTCTTTCCGTCGCGACCCCGTCGATTTTCGAGGGATATCTGAGCCAACCCTAGCCAAGAATATGGCAACAAGAAGCTAGAGTCGCTCGGAATCGTGGGTTCCTCAGTTCAGTCTAGGACCAATCGTTACGTTCAGAACAGCATCCACGCAAGACGCCATTCAGAGCCGCCAGCCGGTCGAGGGGCCAAGGCGGATCGTCCTCTCAGATAGGCAACGGCGCTATGTGCCTATTTGGCTGCAGTCTGGTCCGATAGCGCGGTCTCTCTTGTGGATCGTCGAACGAAGGGTTGCCGGGACTCGCTGCAACCGTGAATAGTTGAAGATCGAAAGGGAAATGGCGCTGCCGGGGCGCCGGCGAGCGCCCAAAAAAGGCGGCGACCTACTTCGCCATCGACACTTTCGGTGCCCCCCCGGGCATCGCAGTTGCTGGAACGCTGAATGGGAGGCTGGTGGCGCCATCCAATTCTATCCGGGTCCTGGGTTCGACGATCGGCTAGAGCTTCACCCCACCGCCATGGTCAATGGCACTGTCCTCTCCGGGCCTGGCACCGACACGACACGCTGGCCTTTGGTGGCACGGGTGATGGCAATTTTAGCCTGAGCGATATCGACACCGGCGCCAACACGCAGCAATAACAAAATTTCGAAATCTTCGAAGTCGATAGCGCCGCTTGGAGCTTCACCGGCGCCACGACGATGGCGTTCACGGTGAATGGCGGCACGGTGAAGGGCACGGGCACGTTTGGTGACCTGACCGTCAACAACGGCATGCTGGCGCCGGGTAATTCCATCGGCACGATGACGGTCAACGGCGTGTCCTACTCCGGCCAGTTTGGCGAGGGCGTGAAGGACAACGCGGTCGAAGGCCGCTTCACCTGGCCGTTCTAGATCTCAACTGAAATTTAGAACGGCATCCGCGCAATGCGTTTGGCGAAATAGCCATCGATTGCGGCTGCGACTGAATCGGTCATGCGGTCGCGCCATGCCTCGGATGTAAGCTGCTTCTCGTCGTCGGGGTTACTCAGGAAGCCAAGCTCCAACAGCACCGAAGGCACATCCGGCGCCTTCAGCACCCGAAATCCCGCAGATCGCAGCTGCTTGGTATGCAGGGTATTCTTGTTGGCAAGTTCTCCGACGAGAGATCTGGCAAAGATCAGCGACCGGTTTTGGGTTTCGCGTTGCGCCAGGTCGATGAGGATATTCGCCACTACTTCATCGGAATCGTTCGGCAACTCGATGCCGGCGATGGCGTCGGAGAAGTTTTCCTTGGCGGCAAGCGCCTTCGCCTCCGCATCCGAGGCCTGTTCAGACAAAGTGAAGATCGTGGCCCCGCGCGCATCGCCATCGATTTCGACAGGGAAGTAGTCGGCGTGGATCGACAGGAAGAGCCCCGCCCCCTTCTTCTGGGCGAAGGCCACACGTTCTTTGAGCGGCCAGAACGTGTCGTCCTGGCGGGTCAGGTGGATTTCATAGCGACCCGTGGCGGCGAGCTTCTGCTTCAGCCGCTCGGCGAATTTAAGCACGACTTCCTTCTCGGTCACGCCGCTGACGCTGCTGGTACCAGGGTCGATGCCGCCATGACCGGGATCGATCACGATGATCGGCTTTGCGTGAGCGGCTCGGACGGGCGGTTGGGATGATGGCGCAGGTCCGCTCTCGGCGCGCTTCTTTTTCGCCTCCCGAAGCTTAGCCAGGAACGTCGCCTCGTTAGTCGGCACCAGATCGATCACAAGACGCGCCGGCTGATCGTCACGCGCCTCGATCACAAAGAACCGGTCGATAAGAAACGGATTATTGATGTCGATGACGATGCGCGACTTGCCCGGGGCGAACAGACCATAGCGGTATGCCGAGACCAGGCCCCGGCGCTCCTTGCCAAGGCCGGACGGCATCTGGAAGCTCACATCCGCGGCATCGACGATGACCCGATAGGGGTTACCCAGCGCGAAGACATGGACGTCGACCTTCTTGGACAGGTCGGCGATGAAGCGGGTACGCTCACGATCACCGGCCAGGCGAGCAGCATTGACGTTAGCGTCCGGGGATTGAGCATGGGCAGGGACGCTCAGGAGCCCGACTGGCATGCTCAAGAGCACAAGCGCCAGGACCCAAATCGGCCCAACGGCAAGAAAACCACGCACGGCTCGCATTGCTCCCCATCTGCACTCTGTCGAGCGACTTTCCGCCAAAAGACGCTCAGATTCGAGCTTAATTAGTAGCCTCGCATGGTTAAGCGACCGTTGTGACCCCTTGGCGGCCTTGCCTTAGCATCGCCTTGAAGGCTTGCCAAATCTCCTGGCGAAGCCCTAATAAGGGACAGACTCAAATCTTTTGAGTCCGAGCCTGCGGACGCCAAATGGCGATACGGGCGGAATTGGTTTTGCGCGTCAGGCCTTATTGGAACGGCCAGGACGCAGAAAGGCGGCGGCCGCGTACGATTATGGCCGCCCAGGTTGAAACTGCTGGCCGCAGCGAATACGCGGCGAGTGAGGAATGCGATGCAAATTCAGGGTAACCAGCTAAGCTCCAGGAATCCCAGGACTTTCCTGACACCGCTGATTGATTGGCGGCCGCTTAAGGCCGAACCCCGCAGCCAGGAAGCTTGGCTGTTGGTGGGTAGTCGCAACGAATCATGGTCATTTAGTCGTTGGCACGCGCGGGCCTCAGGCTCACGCCCGGACGGACGGTTTTCCATGCCGCCCTTCCCGGTACGCGCGGCGGAGAACACACAACATGGCAAGCAAGATGCTTATCGATGCGGCGCATCCGGAGGAGACCCGGGTCGTCGTGGTAAAGGGCAGTCGCGTAGAGGAATTTGACTACGAGTCAGCCAACAAGAAGCAGCTCAGAGGCAATATTTATCTCGCGAAAGTAACGCGAGTTGAGCCATCGCTACAGGCTGCTTTCGTCGACTACGGCGGAAACCGGCACGGCTTCTTAGCCTTTTCGGAAATTCATCCCGACTACTACCAGATCCCGGTCGCCGACCGGCAGGCTCTGCTTGAGGAAGAGGCGGCGGAACACAACCGCGCCTTGGCCGAAGAGGCTGCCGAGGACAACGATGCTGCGGGGGGACGCCGGCGCCGAGGGCGCGGACGGCGTGTTCGCGGACGGTCGGACGCACCCAAAGAGGCGCCGCCCGCCAATGCGGCGGCATCAGAAGATGAAGCCCCCGATGCTGCCGCTGCAGATGCAGCCGCTCCAGACATGCCAGCCGTGGCGAAGTTCGAGATCGACGCCGAGGACGAGATCGACACGACGCCCCGCGACGACAGTCCAAGCACGGTCATCGAGGCCAGCAGCGATCTCGTCAGCAAGGTTTCCGAGCCCGTTGAGCCTGCCGACGATGTCGCGATCGAGACGGAAGAAGTTGCCACCAAAGTCGATGATGACGACGAGGCCCACGACGACGAGGCCCACGACGACGAGGCCCACGACGACGAGGCCGACGACGACGAGGCCCACGACGACGACGCCCACGACGACGAGGCAGGCCCTGCGTCAAAAGACGGCGAAGCCACTGCCGACGCCGTCGAGTCAGTCGGCTCCGAGGACGCACTGGAAGAAGTTCCTGAGCGGGCGCGCCGCAGGCGCAGCCGCTCCTACAAAATCCAAGAGGTTATCCGCCGCCGCCAGATCATTCTGGTTCAGGTGGTTAAGGAAGAGCGCGGCAACAAAGGCGCGGCGCTGACGACTTATCTGTCATTGGCCGGTCGCTACACCGTGCTCATGCCCAACACGGCGCGGGGCGGCGGTATCTCACGCAAGATCAACCAGGCCATCGACCGCAAGCGTTTGCGGGAAATCGCCGGCGAGCTCGAAGTGCCGGAAGGCATGGGGCTGATCATCCGCACGGCGGGCGCACAGCGCACCAAGACCGAGATCAAGCGAGACTACGATTATCTCTTGCGGCTGTGGGAGACCGTTCGGGACCTCACACTGGGATCGACAGCGCCTGCCCTCGTCTATGAGGAAGGCAGCCTGATCAAGCGTTCGATTCGCGATCTCTACGACAAGGACATCGACGAAGTGCTCGTCGCAGGCGACGACGCATATCGCGAGGCCAAGGACTTCATGCGCATGCTCATGCCGAGCCATGCGAAGAACGTGAAGCCCTACAAGGAGCCTGAGCCCGTCTTCATCCGCCATCAGGTGGAACGGCAACTCGCGGCGATGTTTTCGCCGCAAGTGGTGCTGAGGTCGGGTGGCTATATCGTCATCAACCAGACCGAGGCGCTTGTTTCCGTTGACGTGAACTCCGGCAAGGCGACCCGCGAACACAATATCGAGGACACGGCGCTCAAGACTAATCTTGAGGCGGCCGAGGAACTCGCCCGGCAGCTTCGCTTGCGCGATCTCGCCGGTCTCATCGTCATCGACTTCATCGACATGGACGAGCGGCGCAATAACCGGCTGGTCGAAAAGCGCATGAAAGACTCATTGCGCAATGAGCGCGCCCGGATCCAGGTGGGCCGCATCAGCCATTTCGGCCTGCTCGAAATGTCGCGCCAACGTTTGCGGACCGGCATGCTCGAAGGCTCGACCACGGCCTGCTCCATGTGTCAGGGCACCGGCATCGTGCGCTCCGTGGAGTCGGTCGCACTCGATATCCTGCGTTCCGCCGAGGATCGGCTCATCACCGATGGCGTGGTGCCGCTGGTGGCTACGACCGCCGTGGATGTCGCCGTCTATATCCTCAATCAGAAGCGCGCGCATCTTCGGGACATCGAGGACCGCTATCAGATCCCCGTCACGATAACCGCCGACAAAGAGATGCATATCTCGCAATACGGGATTGAGCGCGCCGCTGAAGGCGCCCTGTCCGACGGCGACAACTCCGTGGTCCAGATGGATTGGGCGCATCATCACGACGGTGCCCCTGCTGCCCCATCCGGCGAAGCTGATGGTGAACAAGGCAAGCGCCGCTCGCGCCGCCGCGGCCGCAGGCGCTCCGATGAAGACGGCCCTCAAGATGAGCGTCAGGCGAGCGCAGCAACAGA
>JAGPVD010000015.1 GCA_018067145.1 Methyloceanibacter sp. | reverse complement strand
CCACGGAAAACCCGATCCCTACGAGGCCATTCCCCGCCAGACCATCGCAGAATAGCCATACGTCGACGACCACAGCATCATCGCATTGCAAACTCGGGCATGTCCGTTCAGGGTCATTAGCGGACATCGATAGGTTCGTTAGGGCATTGTCAGAGAAAATTCGTTTACTTTGCCAAAACGTCAGAACCGGATCTCGCGGCCATTGATTTTCCTGCATTTTTGCGGGTCGATCTGAGCGGTTCGATGGCCACTCCAAGTATTTAGAATTTTGCTCTGACAACGCCCTCAGAGGTGTTGGCTTAAGCCGCCGCCCCTGCGGCGGGAGCGGCGAACTTATTTTCGGTACTTGCCTCTATCGACAACCCATCCTTTGATTGAGAGCTAGTCTCATCACCCGTGACCAATTGGCTATCGACGGCGATAGAATTTTCAAAGGCTGTGGATGCCGCTGAGTGATGCTTCTCCTCGCGTTCGAGAGCATCGATCTTTCCGAGGCTCAAGGAGACATTTTGGGCCCAGTGGGAATTGGACTTGTCCAGATCCACAAGGTGGCGACGGATGGACAGACTTTCCTCATAAGCCAACTTCGCACCACGCATGTCGCCCAGTGCAAATTTCACGTCGCCGATTTGGTCGAGAGTTAGCGATAAATTCCATCGCACCTCGGTTGAGTTGTCGTCGATAGCCAAGAGCTCCCGGTCGATGGCTAGCATCTCCTCGTAAGTCGCCAGCGCCCCGCTATAATCTGTGTCGGCGAGCCTGAGCTCGCCTATTTTTTCGAGAACTTCACCGAGAGCGAACTTCCATCGCATGTTTTCTGGTTCGGTCTCAGATAAACGCCGATGGACAATGAGGCTCCGTTCATAAACAGCGAGCGCCCCGCTGTGGTCAGCCGCATCCCACTTCACATCGCCAAGCTTGTTGAGCTTTACGCCGACGTCCCGGCACCGTTGAGGCTCGCGGGCATCGATTTCAGCGAGTCGGCACCAGATGACCAAACTCTCCTCGTAAGCGGCGATAGCTCGACAACTTGTGCCGTTATCAAGGTACTCATCGCCGATGCGATCCAGGATGTGCGCCGCGTCGTTTTGCCATTGCGGGTTCCTGGGATCGACTTGAGCTAAGCGGCGCCGGATAGCGAGGCTCTCCTCGTATGCGGCTAGCGTTCCGGCACGATCAGCTTTGGCCTTATGGAGATCATCAAGGTTGAAGTCGCACTCGTCCCCCACATTGACGGTTTTAGCTTCAAGCGAATCGTGAGCGATAGCCAGCAATCGCTGCGTAGAGCTTGCTTGGTACAACCAGTTTCGGTCGCCTCCAAGAAAGGATAGCTTCTCCACAGCATTGGTAAAAATCTGCAGTGCCATACTTCCCCCGTTCCTATGGGCTCTGACCCCCCAACGGACCGATGCCTCTAAGCAAAGGCCATCGCATGCCGATGTCGGGGATGCCCCTGTTTGTCCCAAACGCTTGAGGACGAAAGCGGTTCCACAGGCCCCAATTACATCAGGAGAACGGGTCAGGAGCTTTTGTTAGGCCAGCCTGCGGGCTAGCTCGAACCGTTTTGATCTATCTCTCACGGCTCCTCTCCGAGGGGCAGGTCGAAGCCAAGCCGAGCGGAATCTTCGGCAACACGGTACCGCTGCGCGGCATTGCCTGATACGGCGCGGAATTCGCTGTTATCTCGCGAAAATTCCCTGTTCCGATGCTTAGGGAATTCCAGCGCAACCATATGATTTGTGGTGCGAAAAGCAGGAACCCTCCCCTTTTTCACGGCTGTATCAGCAGAAATTCCCTGTATTTTCCCGCTGAACAGGGAATGGGCGGTCAGAGACGGGTTCGCAGATGACTGCCTCCACCGCCACCAATTCAACAATCGAATTGTCAATGGATTGACCCACACCCACGCGAACAGTATTACAAGCCAGCTTCACTCAATAGAGAGGCCGTGAATGATGCTCGATCGCTATAGACCGCTTTTCGCCCTCGCCTTGGTTGCCGGTTTCGCATTCGCGGCGCCAGCGACGGTTTGGGCACAGGCAGGTGCCGTATCGAAGGACATGCAGACCTACTGTGTGAACGACTACAAGAAATTCTGTGGCGAGTGGGGCCTGGACTCCCGCGGTCTTAATAATTGCATGCGCAAAGCGGGGCCGAGTTTGTCTCCCGCCTGTGTCCAGGCGCTGGTGAAAGCCGGCAAAGTCTCGCAAAGCGAGGTGAATAAACTTAAGGCGAAGGCGGGTAGGTAGGCCCTAATTTGATCAAGTCCTGCCACCACCTTCCCTAGCGGGACAAGCCACATCGAACCCGTACTCGGCTCGGACCGGGAATAAGGACCCTGATGATGAAAAGAATTCTCTGCTTGAGCGTGCTTGCCGCCCTGACGCTGACGAGCAACGCCTTCGCCGCGGACACGTGCACTAAGATCGTCTCCACCGGACACCCGCAATATCCCGCGATCGCCTTCAAGGAAGGTGACAGTATCAAGGGAGCGGCGCCAGCTCTGGTCAAAGCCATTGCGAAGAACCTCAATATTCCCCTCGAGTCGAAATACATGGGGAATTGGTCCGAGGCGCAAGCGGCGGCACGCGACGGCAAGGCCGACATGATTGTCGGCGTCTACTTCAACGACGATCGCGCCAAATATCTCGATTACGTCAAACCCGCATTCGTTTTTGACCCGGTCGTTGCCTTCGTGGCGAAAGACAAAAAGTTCCCCTACAAAGGTGAAAAGGACCTGATCGGCAAGAAGGGCGCGACCAACAAGGGTGAGAGCTACGGCACCAAGTTCGACGCCTTCATGAAAGACAAGCTGACCGTCACCCGCACCGACGGCTTAGAAGACGCCTTCAAGGATCTGGTCGCCGGCAAGGTCGACTACGTGCTCGCCGGCTATTATCCCGGCGATGCCAAACTCTCGAAAATGGGGATCGACGACAAAGTCGAGGCGCTGGAGCCAGCACTCCTCTCAGCCGAAATGTTCGTCGCCTTCTCAAAGAAGTCGCCTTGCGCTTCCATGGCTTCCAAGTTCGGCCAAGGCATCACGGAGCTGACGACTGACGGCAGCTTCAACAAGATGCTGACCGGCAGCATCGCCGAGTGGGATGCCGACCAGGACTAGGCAATAGAGTGATGCTTCGGGGGCGCTATGGCAAACGCGCTGCCGGAGCAGGCTCGCCGGCGTAGGCGGGGGTTTTCGTCTAGAGCCGGCGTGAGATGCTGTCTGGCTTAGCCGGCTGCTAACCGCCGCTAACGCGGTCGATCACCTGGACCTGTGCCGATTCCATTTTGCTGGACAAAACCTCGGCCCAGGAGCCCGGCTGATTGTCCAGATGCGCGCCAAGCCAAACCAGCGCAATGGCGCCAGTCAGCGCCGCAACCTCAAGGATCTGAGAACGCCGCACAGCGCCCCAGACGTTCCATGTCCGACGAGAACGAAAGAAGCTCTTACGCTGATAACGGGGCGTGATCAGATGGATCATGGAATACCTGCCTGGCGCGGGTGTTGCGGGGTGATTCGCGCCTGTTACGATCCGTCTACCGCTTTTGTCCAAACAAAGTGTTCACGTCCGATCCGGTCTTGCTTGCGTGACCGCGCGAGAAAACCTCAAGATGGGCAAGTCATCGGCGACTGAGCTGAAGGGACATCACAAGGGAAATGCGCCTCCTCCTCGTCTCCGACCTTCATTATTCGTTACCTCTGTTCGACTGGGTCGTGGGGGTCGCTGACAATTTCGACGTCGTGGTGATGGCCGGCGATCATCTCGATCTTGCCTCCATCGTGGATGGCCGGGCGCAGAGCGTTGTCGTGCGCAAATATTTCGATCGCATCCGGGAGCAGACGCAGCTCCTCGTCTGCTCGGGCAATCACGATCTCGATTCCATAAACGCAGCCGGTGAGAAGGTCGCCAAGTGGCTGCTTGGCTCCCACAACAATGGCCTATCGTCGGATGGCTCGTCTCTGGCCATCGGCGATACGCTGTTCACCATGTACCCATGGTGGGACGGCCCGGTATCGCGCGCCGAGCTCGATGAGCAATTCACGAAGGCCGCCGCTAAGCGGCTGAAGCGCTGGATCTGGATTTATCACGCACCGCCGGCCAACTCGGCGGTCGCCTGGGGCGGCCAGCGCTCGTTCGGTGACGATGCTTTGAAGAAATGGATCGAGACGTATAATCCAGACATGGTCCTGTCGGGCCACGTTCATCAGGCGCCCTATGTCGCGGACGGCTCATGGGTCGATAAGATTGGTCCGACTTGGATCTTCAACACCGGGCACTATCTCGGCGCGCCTCCGGCCCATGTCATCATCGATAGCGAAGCGTGCGAGGCGCTATGGTTTTCCGCCGCGGGCAACCAGTATGTGCGTCTCAATGAGCCGCTCGAGCGGCCGGTGGCCAATCTTGAAGCGATGCCCGACTGGCTTACAGCCGGGGATCGGCCTCGCGTTCCGGCCCAAGGTTGAAATCCTCGTCCTGCTGATGGATCAGCACGTCGAGCACGTCTCCTACCATGCCGAGATGATCGCCGTGTCCTTCAAACTGCCGCTTGAGGTCAACGAGATACGTCGTGGCCGCGTTCAGCCGTCCGGCGAGCAGCCGGCAAATCAGGAATGCGATTTCCGGGTTTGATTGCAGGAAGCGTTCCGCGTCATCGAACGCATAAACAGAGGCGGAGGTCAGCGCGCGAACCGTGGCGGTGTGCGCCCGATTGAGCAGCACCGACATTTCGCCGAACACCGCACCGGGTTCCTCAACGAGCGCTACCTGCGTATCGCCGCGTAGCACCTCGATCGTGCCGGTCTTGAGCACATAGAGACGCCCCGACGTCTCGCCCTCGGACAACAGCACTGCCCCTGGCGAAAGTTGCTCAAACGGCGCGTGACCGCATTTGTCGAGGATCGAACCCATCAAAGAGAAACTATCGGACGCGTTTGCGCTGTCAAACCCCCGCGCCGCAACGGGCCCACAGCGCAGCTACTGGCCCTGGAGAAAGTCGCTGAGGAGCTGCTTGGCCGCGTCCTCGATTCCCTTCCTGCTGGACTTCTTCTTAGGCGCAGCGGCGGCGTCGGGAGCTGTCGGCGCCGCATTGGGTTGGACAGCAGCGGGCTGGTTCTTGTTGAAAAGCCCGCCGAGCCCTTCGATCAACGCGTCCTCGTCGACCTTGCCGTCTTTAATGACGTTCGACAGCACGCCGTTCTTGTCGATCTTCTCCAAGCCCGGAAGCGTCTTCACTTCGTCGCCAAATTGTTTG
>JAGPVD010000014.1 GCA_018067145.1 Methyloceanibacter sp. | reverse complement strand
CGCCAGGAGGCTCAAGCCAATTTACTCTGACAAGGCCGCATGAGCATCTTCGGGCCCGATGAGCATCTTCGTGGGGCAGGGGTCTGCGCAGGTCGACTTGGCGGAAACTTGCATACTCGGCTTGAGCATCTCCCGGTAAATTGAGCGTTCGCACAGCGCTTCCAGATCGGCAAGCACGGCTACTGTTAGAGATACTGGCTGACCAGCCAGCCCACCAGCACGATTGAAGAAATCCAGATGCAAACGATGACGACCGCCGCCGCCCGGTTTGCCGGACGCTCTTGCGCTCCCGCCGCTAGTTCGCGGTGCTCAGCCATGATGCCGGGTGGGATCAGCCAGACGACGAGCAAAATGCCAAGGGGGACGAGAAGCACGTCGTCGAGGTAACCCAACACCGGGATAAAATCGGGGATCAGATCAATCGGCGAAAGCGCGTAAGCCACGACTGCAATCGCCAGCGCTTTCGCATACCAAGGAGTGCGCGGATCGCGGCTCGCGAGGTAAAGCGCATGAACGTCTTGCTTGAGTGCGCGCGCCCACTCTTTGAGACGACTTGACATTGCCAACGCTTACAATGTCCCCCCCACCAACAAAACTGTAAAGCGCGAGATCTCGGGCGGCGGCGGCCGCGCGTTGCGCCTCGGTCTTCCGTTTTCGGGTCAAGAAGATGAAGGTACTCAACTTCACCGAAGGCGCTCAGCTAAGAACATGAGCATGTTCGTGCCTGATGAGCGTCTTCAGAGCTGCGATGGCTGTCGATCCCGTGGGCTAGGCGCCACGTTTCAAGGACTTTGCCACCCGAAGCTCTGGTAGAGTGGGGCGAGCTTTCCCACATGAGCGAGAGCGACCAGCAAGAGGCACAGTCTTGGAATGCCCCAACCCGTTATCGTCACCATTCCCCACCGGCTCGGCAAGGACGAGGCCAGGCGCCGCCTGCAGGCGGGCTTGAGCAATGTGCGCTCGCATGTGAGTGACAGTTTCGTCATGCTGAAGGACGCTTGGGCCGGCGATCATCTGGATTTTCAGGCGAGCCTGCTCGGTCAATCGACCACCGGATCGGTGGACGTGGCCGACGATCACGTGCGGCTTGAAGTGCAGCTTCCCTGGGTGCTGGCAGTGCTCGCCAACAAGGCCAAGGTGTTGGTGAAGCGGCAGGGGCAGTTCATGCTGGAAAAGCCGACGCCGAAGCGTTGACCCGGGCGTCCGGTGGCACACTCGCACCAGAAAGCATAACAATCCTATGGGAGATCGAAGGTGCTCAAACCTAGTGAAGGCGCTCACCTCAATGGCTTGGGTATCTTCGAGGCTGATGAGCATCTTCGTGGGGCTGATCAGTCTCACCTACACCCACATGTCCCCTGATCGGTGAAACCTAGGCGATCTGCTTGGACTGGCGGGCAAGTCACCGAGCCGTAGGAGCAATACACGCAGCAGTCGCCCTTCTTGGGCTTCATACAAAATCCGCATCGTTTGCAATCGTAGAGATACTGGCAGGCGTTCATGGGCATCGTCTCGACTGCCGAATGCCCGCATTTCGGGCAAGTTATGATCGATTGCAATTCAATCATCGCAGTTGCGCAAACTTGCCGCTGCCAAGCCGGTAGTCAACGCTAATGCTCAATACTGGATGTACGGAAAGCCAAGAGGTGGAGTGTGCCACCTCTGGCTACAGCTTAGCATCCGCCGCCGACTTGTTGAGGAAACGCCTCAATATTGAACAGCCTGCATGTATTGCGCTGAATAGAATTCACTGAGGGCATTCTACGCCTCTAAACTATGGTCTCTCGAAGCCAAAAGTCGGAGGGGGGCCTGATGAAGCCGGGAAACGCCGTTACAGCTAGCTTACGCCTGGCAATCTTCTCTTTTTTCGTTGGTCTATCAGTGTGCCTGGGCAATCTGCCCGCGGACGCGCAGTTCTACGTCCGTTCACCGGATGTGGAGAAGGGCGAACTCAAGCTAGAGGAGCATGGCGCCATCTACTCCGGTCGCGGTACGGACGAGCAGCGCCGGCAATCCCACGAGCTAGAGGCAAAATACGGTTTCACCGACCGCTTTGAGGGCATCGTTGAAAGCACCTTCCGCCAGAACATTGGCGAGGACTTCAAGGCCCACCGGATCGAGCTGGGCGGCCAATACGAAATCGTGGAGCGCCACGGCGACGGCTTGGGCCTCGCTTTCCGCTCCCTCTATGAGTTTGCATTACAGAGTGGTGATCCCGACGAGATCCTGTTCGGACCGCTCGGCAAGTATGTTTGGGGTCCCGACTCGGTGACTCTCAACGCGTTCTTCATCGGTCAGGTGGGGGATCATCGCGACATCGATAGCCTGGAGTTTAAGTTCAACTGGCGCCTGAAGCACGAATTCAGCAAAACGTGGGGGTTGGGCGTCGAAGGCTACAGCGAGATCGAGGACCTTTCCCACACAGGGATTTTCGACGAGCAGAAGCACCGGGTGGGGCCGGTCGCCTATCTCGAGTTCGAAGACAGCATGCCCAAATGGGAATTCGCCGCGGGAGCGCTGTTCGGCGTGTCGGACGCAACGTCCGACGTCACCTTCAAATTCGATATTGAGGCTGAGTTCTAGTTGCTCTCGCGTTTAGGGTGCACGCGAAATGGTCTAACTCGCTTCTGCTTTTGGCACGAAGCGGACATCGCGGCTGACAAGCCCTCACGTTGGCTTTTGCCCCATAACATACCGATGTGCAGTTTGTGCCTAAGTCGCTGTTCTCTACCTTATTCAGCTAGCGCGCCGCGCCCTATCCGGAATGATGGTGGCTGCCAGCGGCTTTGGCACGAACCACTTGTAGACGGCGGGAATTACTAGGAGCGTTAAAATAGTAGAGCTTACGAGCCCACCCACCACGACCGTGGCCAATGGAGCTTGCACCTCGCTGCCCGCGCCAGTCGCGTAGAGCAGCGGGATTAGCCCTAGCGCCGTCGTCAGTGCCGTCATCAGAACCGGCCGCAAGCGCATGCAGGCGCCTTGAATGCTTGCCTCGTCGACGGACTTCCCTTCGGCCACGAGCCAGTTGAGATATGTGACGAGCACCATGCCGTTCTCGAGCGCGATGCCGAACAAGGCGATGAAGCCGACGGACGCGGGCACGGAGAGGTTGAGGTCCGCCAGCCACAGCGCCACGACGCCACCGACCAACGCAAGAGGGATATTGAGCATGATCAGCATCGAGGCGCGCAGCGAACCGAAGTTCATGAACAGAAGCAGGAAGACGAGCCCGAGCGTAATGGGCACCACGATGGCGAGACGCCGGTTCGCTTCCTGCTGAAGCTCGAACTGACCGCCCCATTCGACGAAGTAGCCCGAAGGCAGATCGACGGCCTTGGCGATCCGTTCCTGCCCCTCGGCGACAAACGATCCGATGTCGCGTCCACGCACGTTGGTTTGGATAGTGATGAAGCGCTGAGTGTTCTCCCGCGTGATCTGCCGTGGCCCGACGATCTCCGTCACGTCGGCCACTTGGCGTAGAGGAATCAGCAGGCCGGCGGGGGTGCGGATAACGAGCTCGCGAATGGCTTCAGGCGTCGTCCGCGCATCTTCTTCATAGCGCACGAGGATATCGAAGCGCCTCACGCCCTCAAAGACCTGGCCGGCCGTCTCGCCGCCGATCGCCGTGCTTACTGCCGATTGCACGTCCTCAATATTGAGGCCGTACCGGGAGATTTTTCCGCGGTTGACCCTGATCTGGAGTTGCGGCGTACCGGTGACTTGATCCTTCTGCACATCCGCCGCGCCCGAGATCTCGCGCACGACCCGCTCGATCTCCCCAGCCTTTTCCGACAACACGTCCTGGTCTTCACCGAACAGCTTGATAGCGAGTTCGGCCTTGGTTCCTGTGAGAAGTTCGTCGACGGCCGCGGCGATCGGTTGGGTGAAGTTGAACTTGGCGCCAGGAAAGTCCTCGAACGCCTCGCTCATGGCCGCGAACAATTCCTCGGGCGTACGGTCCCTCGGCCATTCGTCGTGCGGCTTTAGGCCGACGAACGCCTCCGCATTGTTCACCGGATCCGCATGGGCGCCGACCTCGCCCCGTCCGACGCGCGTGACCACGCGTTTTACTTCCGGAAATTTCTCAAGTAACTGCCGCTCAAAATGCAAGATCGTGTCACGGGCCTCTTCCAACGCGATAGAAGGCGCCATGGTAACGCGCACCAGCAAGTCGCCCTCGTTCAGCCGGGGAACAAACTCCGAGCCGAGCCGCGGAAAGATGACGAGCCCAAGGACGAGAATTGCAACGGCAAGTCCGATAGCCAGGGCCCTGAACTGCACAAACCATTTGATGATCGGCCGGTAAGCGCCGATCAG
>JAGPVD010000002.1 GCA_018067145.1 Methyloceanibacter sp. | reverse complement strand
AATTTGCTCTGACAATGCCCGCAGGATGGTAAGCAGAAGGTGGCGACGGCGATCGGCTTTACCTCCATCCTGTGGCCGACGGAAATTACCACCGGAAAGATCGTCGTCCTGGGTCTGGACAGGGCCGCCGCGAACTAGATGTACAGCCCCGTGCCTCATTGCGAGGAAAGCGCCAAGGATGGCGGGATACAGGTCACAGAGAGGAGAGATATACGATGGCCATTCTGGTTGCGCAGACTGAAACCCTCGTCAAGGAAAAGCTGATCCGGGCTCTTGCCGGAGGCTTCCTCGCAACTGTTGTGTTTACGCTGTTCGGGCTGTTCGTTGCGCCCAATGTGATCGGGCAGCAAATGGACGTGGCGGCTCTAATGGCCCCGATGCTTGGTGGTTCGCATACAGCCGGGGTAATAGCCCACTTCGTTGCCGGAACAGTGGTGTTTCCGATCGCCTACCTGATCCTCGGGATCCGCAATCTGCCGGGGCCGGCCTGGTTGCGGGGCGCCATCTTCATGATCCCTGTCTACCTCGTCGCGATGGCAGTGATGATGCCGATTCTCGGGCAAGGCTTTTTCTTCGGCAGTTTACCCAAGGCCATGGTGGCCTTAGTGGGCCATGTCGTGTTCGGTTTGGTCATGGGTGCAATTATCGGCAAACCGGACGGCGAATGAAGCGGCGCTGCAGGCGGAGATGCGACCGGAGTGGGAGGGAGCGTGATGAGAGTTGAATATCCACACATGAGCACCTTCCGGGTGGGTCTTTTTGCACTTAGCATCACGGCCTGTTTGACGTGCCCCGCCTCCGCTCAGGGTGCGCGTGAGGGGACGCTCGCCGAGAAATCGCAAAACCCGATCGGCAGTTTGATCTCTGTACCCTTCCAGAACAATATGAACTTCGGTGTAGGCACGCTCGACAGGACGCAGAACGTCACTCTGTTTCAGCCGGTTGCTCCGATCGGCCTCAATCCAGACTGGAACCTGATCGTTCGACCGATTACGCCGATCACGTATCAACCGCCGCTCTTCCGCGGCGACAGCTCCGACTTCGGCATCGGCGATATCCAGTTGCAGACGTACTTTGTGCCAAAGGAATTCGCGCCTCTCCCAGGCGGCGGATTCACCTGGGGCGTCGGGCCCGTGCTTCAAGCTGACAGCGCAACCGATCCCCGGTTGGGAACCGGCAAATGGGCGGCTGGCGTAGGCGGTGTCTTGTTCTTCGCCATCAAGCCATTCACTTATGGCGCCTTGCTCAACAACATTTGGTCGTTTGCCGGCGACGGCAACCGCGCAAATGTCAACTTGATGACGCTTCAGCCCTTCATCAACTACAACATGAAGGGCGGGTGGTATCTCACCTCCAGTCCCGTGATGACAGCCAACTGGGAAGCGACCAATGAAAATCGCTTCACGATTCCGCTGGGTGGGGGTTTTGGGCGCATCTTCAACGTTGGCAAACAACCGATCAATGCTCAAATCCAGGCGTTCAGCTACGCCGACAAGCCTGAAGGCGGACCAGATTGGACCCTTCGCACGCAATGGACGTTCCTGTTTCCCAAATGACAGCAAGCGATAATTATTGAGGGCGCGGCCAAGGCGGCGTGCACAGATCTGGAGAGACGACATGAGCAGAAAAACCAGGACCTTGCTTGTCGCAGCATTGCTGTGTTCGGTCGCCGCCGCGCCCGGCGTGCTGGCGCAGGATTCCGCCGGTGAACCCGGACGCGGTGCGGGTGGTAAGAACCCGCTGAAAAACGTTTATTTCGGCGAGCAGCATTTGCATACCCGGAACTCTTTCGATGCCTTCACCGTGGGTGTGGGGCAGACATGGGACGAAGCCTACGAGTTCGCCAAGGGCAAGGAGGTTACGCTCTCTACCACCGGCGAGAAGATGAAGCGACGGACACCGTATGATTTCGTCGCGATCACGGACCACTCTGAGTATTACGGCGTCCTCAAAGAGCTGATCGATCCGAATAGCCCGCTTTCCAAGTCAGACCTAGCGAAACAGCTCGCCAAGGGACAGGACGACCCGGCGGCGGCGAAAGCGGCTGTCACAAAGCTTATTGGAACCCTGGTTACAAATACTCCGCTGCCGGAATATGTGACGCCGGAGCTGCGCATGGACTTCTGGCAGAAGTTCATCAAGACCGCCGACAAGCACAACGAACCGGGCAAGTTCACCACGCTCTA
Organism: Methyloceanibacter sp.; assembly: GCA_018067145.1. Taxonomy (GTDB): domain Bacteria; phylum Pseudomonadota; class Alphaproteobacteria; order Rhizobiales; family Methyloligellaceae; genus Methyloceanibacter. The sequence continues at coordinate 2,623 of JAGPVD010000002.1, read as the reverse complement.
TGCCTATGAGTGGACCTCGATCCCGAATGGCCGCAACATGCACCGCAACGTGTTCTTCAAGGACAAACCGTCTGCGGTTGCGTTCTCCTCGTTCGATTCAATCTATCCGGAGGATCTCTGGACGTTTCTCGAGATCCAGCGCAGCCAGGGCATCGACGTCTTCGCGATCCCGCATAACTCCAATGTCTCGAATGGCTGGATGTTCTCCGAGAACAAGTTTCTTGGCGGGCCTATGGATGCCCGCTATGCGAAACGCCAGGCGTTCAACGAACCGCTTTTCGAGATGGCGCAGACCAAGGGTCAGTCTGAGGCCCACCCCCTCTTGTCGCCGAACGACGAATTCGCCGGCTTCGAGCAATTCCCCGATCTCATCTCGCTCGGCGTCCCAGCGAAAATCGACTCGGGCGCGTTCTACCGTCAGGGACTTGCGGTCGGAATGAAGTTGGAGAAAGCGCTCGGCGCCAACCCCTACAAGATGGGAGCGGTCGCCGGCGCAGATGTCCATTCCGGCTATTCGGGCAACGAGGAGTGGGATTGGAAGGGTGCCCACGGCGCGCAGGATGATACGCCCAAGAAGCGTCTCGACCCGAAGCCCAATGCCTCCGGCGAGTCCGGCTTCATAGTGTCGAGCGCCGGTACCACCGCCGTCTGGGCCGAGGAGAATACCCGCGAGGGCATCTGGAACGGCATGCTGTCGAAGGAGACCTATGGCACTTCCGGCACGCTCATCCGGCTACGCTTCTTCGGCGGCTGGGAACTGCCTGAGGGGCTCACTCAGGACGTCGAGTTTGTGAAGAAGGCCTACGCTGCCGGCGTACCCATGGGGCAGGACCTGCCCCCGCAACAGGTGAAAGACCTTGCTAAGGCGCCCACTTTCGCCGTCTGGGCGCTGAAGGATCCGGAGAGCGGCAACCTCGATCGCATCCAGATCATCAAGGTCTGGTCCGATCCGGCCAACGGCTATCCGAAGGAGGCAATTTACGATGTCGCCTGGGCTGATGCCGATAAGCGCAAGCCGGACCCGAAAACTGGCAAGCTGCCGCCGGTGGGAAACACTGTCGACATCAAGCAGGCGACCTACACCAACGACATCGGAGATAGCCAGCTAGTGGCCGAGTGGACCGACCCAGACTTTGACCCGACCGTCTCGAGCGCCTACTACGTCCGCGCGTTGGAGATACCGACGCCGCGCTGGTCGACTTTTGACGCGAAAAAGCTTGGGGTTGAACCTCCGAAGGAGGTCCCCCCAACAATCCAAGAGCGCGCCTGGTCCTCACCGATCTGGTATACGCCCTCGCCCGAGATCATGGAGTTGGCGCGTACGCAGGGCATGAAACCGCCTGCGCCGAAGCACGCATCGCCGTCGGATCAATAGTCGTAGTGGCTAGTCCCGCAGAGGGACCTGGCCGCGTTATCGGCCCCTCCGAAAGCGCGTAACGAAAGGAAGACGATATGGCCGCCAGGACCTTGATTCCTCTCGCAGCCGCATTGCTGTGTTCCGCGGGGCTGTCGACTGTGGCTTTCGCACAAGATCCAACGGGTGAACCTGGGCGCGGCGCCGGCGGCAAGAATCCGCTCAACAACGTTTACTTTGGCGAGCAGCACCTACACACGGCGAACTCTCCCGACGCCTTCGCCTTCGGCACCCGCAACGGGCCAGACGACGCTTACAAATTCTGTAAGGGCGAGGCGATCAAGAAATCGACGACCGGGGAAATGATCCAGAAGAAGACTCCCTATGACTGGTGCGCGGTCACCGACCACTCCGAATACATGGGGATCATGCCGCTGCTCCTGAAGAAGGATAATCCGCTGGCCGACACCGAGATCGGCAAGGACATCGCCGCGGGTGATCCTGCGAAAGGCGAAGCAGCCTTCCAGAAGATCATCACCTCGGCTGCGAACAACACGCCAATCTCCTACATGAACGACCCGAAGATGATGCTCTCAATCTGGGACGAGCAGAAGAAGATCACGAACAAGCACTACGATCCGGGCAAGTTCACCACGCTGATAGCCTTCGAATGGACCTCGCTCCCGAACTACCAGAACCTGCACCACAACGTATTCTTCCGGGACGACAAGGGGCCGCAGACGCAGTTCTCCTCCTTCGACTCCGTGAAGCGCGAGGATCTGTGGACCTATCAGGAAGTCCAGCGCGCGCTGGGGCACGAGAACTTCTCCATCCCGCATAACGGCAACGTGTCGAACGGTCTAATGTTCGCACCGAAAACGTCCTACGGAACGCAGATCACCAAGGAGTGGGCGGAGCGGAGCACCCTCAACACGGTGGCGACCGAGATCGGCCAGACCAAGGGCTACTCCGAGACCATTCCCGCGCTTTCGCCGAACGACGAGTTCGCGGGCTTCGAAACTCACTACAAGCACCTGCTCGGCTCGAACGGCGTTGTCGGTAAGGTCGATGGCAGCTTCGTGCGCCAGGGTCTGATCACCGGCGTGGGCTTCCAGGAGATGCTGGGCGCCAACCCCTACAAGTTCGGCATTGTGGGCGGCTCGGACTCGCACGATGCCGCCTCGGACAATGAGGAGTTCAACTACACCGGCGTGCACGGCAACACCGACAAGACGCCCAAGATCCGCCTCACATCCGGGCGCACCGTGG
>JAGPVD010000167.1 GCA_018067145.1 Methyloceanibacter sp. | reverse complement strand
TCGGGATGGGTGCTTAGGCGCGACACGATTTGTTGGCTAGTGAAACCTTCAGGCAAGGTCACCTTGTACTGAATGGACTTGCCCTCGACCAAAGTGTCGAGCACCTGCCGCATCGAGGCGTGCTTATCGAATTGGTACTCGCCAGCCTTCAGGCTTCCCTGCCCCTTCAGGTGCATGAAATAGAAAATGCTGGTCATGAAGGTGTGCCGGTCGGCGATGATGCCATCGCGCTGCAGACGCTCGGCGATGGACGACGTTCCTTCGCCTCTGGGCACAACCAGAACAGTCGACACCGCGAGCGGTCCCGGCCGGTCCAATTCCATGCGCACCAGATAGAAGACCCCCGCGGCCATGCAGATCAGGATGAAAACAAAGTTGAAGAAGCCGTCCAGAATCCGCAAAAACGGATGGGAATTCTCCTCCGGCTCATCCCGCTCCGGCAGCTTTGGCGGATGCAACGGCTGCAACGCCTCCGTTGGACTCCGCGGAGGCAGATTGGGCGCCGCTGCACGCCCGGCAGCATGCCCGGCCATCGGGGCGGCGTGGTTAGCCCTAGGTGCGGGGGGACTGTCTTTGGTCGACGTCATGGATCGATGTCATGGCCAATAAGCGCGCGCTGCGGACAACGTCGTCCACTTTGCGTCGAAATATGGCGAAAGCGAGGTTCGCCGGACAAGCAGAAACGGCTCGATCAAGCAGCGTATCGGCGCATGACCAGCGAGGCATTGGTCCCGCCAAAACCGAAGGAATTGGATAGCACCGTATCAATGGTGCGGCGGCGGGCCTTGTGAGGGACCAGGTCGATGGACGTCGCGACCGACGGGTTGTCGAGATTGAGCGTTGGCGGCGCCATATTGTCACGGATTGCCAGGACCGAGAAAATCGCCTCGATCGCGCCCGCGGCACCAAGCAAATGCCCGGTCGCCGACTTGGTCGACGACATGGAGACATTGTCGGCGGCGTTGCCGAATAGCCGCTCCACCGCGCCAAGCTCGATCTCATCACCCATGGGCGTCGAGGTCCCGTGCGCATTGATGTAATCGATGTCCGCCGGTTCGATGCCGGCCCGCTTTACCGCGGCGGTCATGCAGCGGTAGGCGCCATCGCCGTCCGCGGCAGGCGCCGTGATGTGGAAGGCATCGCCGGACAGCCCATAGCCAACGATCTCGGCGTAGATATTCGCGCCTCTGGCCTTGGCATGCTCGAGTTCCTCGACCACCACGATGCCGGCCCCCTCGCCCATGACGAAGCCATCGCGATCCCTGTCGTAAGGGCGCGACGCACGCTGAGGGTCATCGTTGAAACCGGTGGTCAGCGCGCGGCATGCCGCAAATCCCGCGAGAGAGAGACGGCAGACCGGCGACTCGGCGCCGCCCGCGACCATCACATCAGCATCGTCCAAAGCCACGAGCCGTGCGGCATCGCCAATAGCATGCGCGCCTGTGGAGCAGGCGGTGACCACAGCATGGTTCGGACCTTTCAGTCCGTGCTGGATCGAGACATAGCCGGACGCAAGATTGATGAGGCGACCCGGAATGAAGAACGGGCTCACGCGCCGTGGCCCCTTCTCGGCCAATAGCAGCGAAGTCTTCTCGATGCCCTGGAGGCCGCCAATGCCCGAACCGATCAATACACCGGTGCGGGTCTGATCCTCATAGGTGGTCGGCTTCCACCCCGCGTCGGTCAGTGCCTGTGTCGCCGCGCCCACCCCATAGATAATGAAGTCGTCGACCTTCCGCTGTTCCTTGTGCTCCATCCAGTCGTTGGGATTATACGTCCCATCGCTGCCGTCACCGCGCGGGATCTGGCAGGCGACCTGGCAAGCCAGGTCGTCGACGTTGAAGCTTTCAATACGACGCGCCGCGTTCTCGCCTGCGACGAGACGCGACCACACGGTCTCGTGGCCGCAGCCGAGCGGCGAAACGAGACCCAAACCTGTGATTACGACACGTCGCATCGCGGCTTCGCGGACCTTTACAAGAAGTTGTTGTCAGCCGACGGAGGCAGTGTTTGTCGCGACGTCAGGGGCGTTCGATACGCCTGCACAAAGTCGCGTCAAGCGGATGCGTTCTTATCCAGGAACTTGACGGCATCGCCGACGGTGAGAATGGTTTCCGCGGCATCATCGGGGATCTCGCAACCAAACTCCTCCTCGAACGCCATCACCAGCTCGACGGTGTCGAGGCTGTCGGCTCCAAGGTCATCAATGAAGCTTGCATTGTCGGTAACCTTGTCGGCCCCCACACCAAGATGCTCCACAACGATCTTCTTTACGCGCTCAGAGATATCGCTCATGTCCGTCCCTTATTTTTCAGTCCTCAGGCCTCGCGTACCCTGAGCTGTGGCTTATGGCCCAACTACTCCCGAGCGGCAAGTTAAGAGGTTTGATCGCGGCGAGATTGTACTTTGTCAAGCCCCCCACAGAGCGGCAGTTTGGGTAACACACTATTTTAGACTTTGCCAGACGCGCTTCCCGGGGGAAATGGACTGCCAGATTTACTCAAGCCGCTGCCACAACCCCTTGTACGACCGGCATTTAAACCATGACCATCCCGCCGTTCACATGCATCGTCTCGCCGGTGACGTAGGCGGCCTCGTCACTTGCGAAAAAAACCGCCGCCGCAGCAATATCCTCGGGCTTACCGAAGGTCTGCATCGGGATGGCGGCGGCAATAGCCTCGGTTTGCTTCGGCGTCAAGGCATCGGTCATCGCCGTTGCGATGAATCCAGGCGCGATGCAGTTCGCCGTGATCCCCCGGCTGGCTACTTCCCGGGCGAGAGATTTGGTCATGCCAACGAGCCCCGCCTTCGATGCCGCGTAGTTTCCCTGCCCCGGATTGCCGAGCACGCCCGAGATCGAAGCGATGTTGACGATGCGGCCGTAACGGCGGCGCATCATGTTGCGCAAAATGCCGCGCGTCAGAATGAATACCGAGGTCAGATTGACCGCGAGGACATCGTCCCACTCCTCGTCCTTCATCCGCATGAAGAGATTATCGTGAGTGATGCCGGCATTGTTGACGACGATGTCGACTTGGCCGAGCACCTTCTCCGCTGTCGCAGGAAGCTGCTCCACCGCCGGACGGTCGCGCAGATCGCACGGCAGCACGAACACCCGGTCGCCGAGTTCCGAGGCCAAAGCCTCCAGCCGCTCTGCCCTGGTGCCCGAGATGCCAACCGTCGCACCTTGTGCGTGCATCGCTTTGGCGATAGCGCCGCCGATGCCGCCAGTAGCGCCGGTAATGAGCGCGGTCTTTTCCTTGAGGTCGAACATTTTAGAAGCTCTCCTTATTCTTAGGCGCCCTAGCCTGCGAGCGCCGCCGCGGCGGCCTCCAGCTCGTCTGGCGTGCCCACGCTTCGCCCGTCGATACCATCAAAGCGCCGGGAAATGCCGGTCAATACGCGGCCAGCGCCAACCTCGTAGGCAATGCTCACACCGTTATCGGCGAGAAAGTGCATGGTCTCGCGCCATCTGACCATGCCGGTCACCTGCTCCACCAACCGGGCTCCGATCGCCTCTGGGTCGGCGATCGGCTCGGCAAGCACGTTGGCAACGACCGGAACCACAGGCGTCTTGATCTCCACCCCCACAAGCGCTTCAGCCATGGCATCCGCAGCCGGCTGCATCAGCGCGCAATGGAACGGCGCGCTCACCGGCAACAGCACTGCGCGCCTTGCGCCATATTCCGAGGCCATCGCGACGGCACGCTCGATTGCGGCTTTGGCGCCAGAAATCACCACTTGGCCAGGTGCATTGTCATTCGCAGCTTCGCAAACTTCGCCTTTGCTCGCAGCCTTGGCCAACTCCCGCGCCTGATCGAGATCGGCGCCAAGCAGCGCCGCCATGGCACCCTCACCCACGGGCACAGCCTGTTGCATGGCCTGGCCGCGTGTCTTTAAGAGCCGTGCGGTGTCCGCCAGGCTCAAAGCGCCGGTGGCCGCAAGCGCCGAATATTCGCCAAGCGAATGGCCCGCGACATAGCTAACACTGCCTTCCAACTTCACGCCCTTGGTCTCGCTCAGGACCCTCATGGCTGCCAGTGACACGGCCATCAGAGCCGGCTGGGCATTCTCCGTCAGCGTCAGGTCGGCCTCGGGGCCCTCCCACATCAGCTTTGAGAGGTTCTGCCCAAGGGCCTCGTCGACCTCGGAAAACACGGCTTTAGCAGCCGGATAGGCCTCGGCCAGCGCGGCACCCATGCCGACGGCTTGGCTTCCTTGGCCTGGGAAAATGAAGGCAATGCTCATGGTTCTTGGAAGCTTTTGTAGTTAACAGAAGGTGGCCAAAGACACCGTTTCAATCTTGCCTGTCAAGCAAGGCGGCGTTCTCCACCCTCACCCCCTGCAATGGACCCTGTGGATGACCTTGCAAACCTCACGTGAAACTCTATAAAGCGCCCACTAGCAACCGCTCCGGTCGGAGGCTGAACGGAGGACCGCTTTTCTAGCGGCAGGCTAAGGCGCCGCCCTCCCGTGTCTCCGCTCTCAAGGGCTTTCTCTTGGGCCTTCCTTCTAAGCGCCCATGTGAGGCTTCGCGCTGGAGCAAAGAAAGAAGGAAAGGCTCTTCATGCCTCTCTATGAGCATGTGTTCTTGGCACGCCAAGACATTTCGGCCCAACAGGTCGAAGGTCTCTTACAGACCTTCCGTTCCTTGCTTGAGGAAAACGGTGGCAAGGTCGGCAAGACCGAATATTGGGGTCTCAAGACCCTCGCCTATCGCATTAAGAAAAACCGTAAAGCCCATTACACGCTTATGGATATTGACGCGCCCCATGAGGCCGTGGCCGAGCTCGAGCGCCAGATGGGACTGTCCACGGACATCATCCGCTTCATAACCATCAAGGTCGATGAGCACGAGGAAGGCCCCTCGGCAATGATGCGCAGGTCCGACCGCGACGACCGCGGTGATCGGGGTGACCGTCGTGGTCCCCGTCGCGACCATGCGCCGCGTGAGGCCCGCACCGAGACGCCTGAGCCCCGCACCGAGACGCCTGAGCCCGAGAATAAGGCCGAAGGCGAAGAGAAGCCCGCTGGCGAGGAGAAATCCGAATGAGCATGTCCACGACTCAGGCCCGCCGCCCCTTCTACCGCCGGCGCAAGTCCTGCCCGTTCACTGGCGATAAAGCGCCGAAAATCGACTACAAGGATGTGAAGCTGCTGCAACGTTATGTGTCCGAGCGCGGCAAAATGGTGCCGAGCCGGATCACCGCGGTCTGTGCGAAGAAGCAGCGCCATCTTGCCCGCGCCATCAAGCGCGCACGGTTTCTCGGCCTGCTGCCCTATCTCATTCAGTAGTGGGCATCTAAGAGACGCAGCCCAGACTTAGGTTTGGGCCTTGACAGAAAGTTGGGGTGGGCTTCGGCCCACCTCTAACCGCTATAGGAGGCGGGACAGCGCACCAATGCCGACACATCTCATCATAGGCGCAGGCGCAGGCCTGGTTTCAGCGGCGCTGTTTGCTTCAGCGACCGTCTCGCCGTCGCTTGCGATCATCCTGTTTTATCTCGCGCCGTTGCCGCTCTGCCTCGCTGGACTTGGCTGGGGCCGCTCGGCCGCCTATGTCGCCTCTCTCGCCAGCACCGTCATCATCGTCCTCACCCTCGGCCCGATCGTAGCGATGCTCTTCGCGATCGTCATCGCGGGCCCGATTGCCTTCCTCGTCCATCTCATTCTGTTGTCGCGCGCAGCTGTCGAGCCGCAAGACAGCAAGGCCGCCGCAAGCGTCGAATGGTATCCGCCGGGACGGTTCGTGGGCTGGGCTGCCGTGATTGCAGGCGCCCTGGCCGGCCTCGTCATACTCATCGTCGGCTATGACCAGGAGACCTATCGCCAATCGATCACCGACTTCCTAAGTAGTCCGGCGCTGAAAGACCTCGACCCCGACGGCACGCTGTTCACGCCCGAGACGATCGAGAACCTGACGGTCCTGATTGCCAAGGCTCTACCCGGCATGATCGCCATGAGTTGGCTCACCATCGTGCTGTTTAATCTCTGGCTCGCCGGGTTCATCGTCAACGCGTCGGGACACAGCCTTCGCCCTTGGCCGAAGCTGCAAGAGCTCGAACTGCCAAACATGTTCGTGGCAGTCTTTGCCGGGGCCATCGTCCTATCGTTCATACCGGGGCTGATCGGTCTGCTTGCAACCGGCCTCGCCGGCGCGATGCTGCTTGCCTATGTGCTGCAGGGCCTGGCGGTCATTCACACCTTCAGCCGCAACGTGCCCTTTCGCGGTCTTCTGCTGACCGTGGTTTATTTCGGAATTTTTCTTTTGGGCTGGGTCGCCATCCTGGTGGCCATTCTTGGTATCGGCGAGCCCTTGTTCGACTTGCGCGCACGCGGCGCATCAGGCGGCCAGCCCCCTCACGACAACAAATCGAACTGACAAGGATAGGAGTGTAAAATCATGCAAGTCATTCTACTTGAGCGCATTGGACGCCTCGGACAAATGGGTGACATCGTCACTGTCAAAGACGGCTTCGCTCGCAACTTTCTGCTGCCCCAGGGCAAGGCACTCCGTGCCACCGAGACCAACCGCAATCATTTCGAGAGCCAGCGGGGCCAGCTTGAGGCCCATGATCTTGAGGCCAAGACCGAAGCCGAAGCCGTGGCCGAAAAGCTCAACGGCGAGAGCTTCATCGTGATCCGCCAGGCCGGCGACAATGGCCAGCTTTACGGTTCGGTCTCAACCCGGGACATCGCCACCGCAGTGACCGAAGGCGGCTTCACCATCGAACGGCGTCAGGTGTTGCTCGCCCGGCCGATCAAGATGCTCGGCCTCCACGAAGTCCTTATCGCACTCCACGGCGAGGTCTCCCCGCAGGTTACCGTCAATGTCGCGCGCTCACCCGAAGAGGCAGAGCGTCAGGCCCGCGGCGAGGACGTGACCAAAGCCAAGACCGAGGAAGAAGAGGACGCCGAAGATGCGCGCCTTGCCGCCGAGCATGCACGCCAGGCAGGCGAAGCGCTGTTCGAGGAGGGCGAAGCCCCTATAGACGACGAAGGCGCAGCCGAAGGCGAGCCCGAAGCTGAGAAGGACGCCGATACAGACGCCGCCTCTTAAGGGCGAGACAGCGTTTCAAGGTATACGGGAGGCAGATATTTATCTGTCTCCCTCCGCTTCGCGGCGGACGCGAAACGCCCCGCACCCACCCGTCATCAGCGCTCGTGTGTTTGTGTTTGCCCTCTCCCAGATGTCCACAGATCGCGCATAGCCGCCCCACGTTAATTCGGTACTGTGGGGCATGAGCAACGCAGCGATTCTCCCGAGTCCCGCCGCCCCGGAAACTCCCGTCTTCCGAGACGCCCCGCATAATCTGGAGGCGGAGCAGGCGCTGCTTGGGGCCATACTCGTCAATAACGAGGCGGTGGACCGGGTTTCGAGCTTCCTCAAACCCGATCATTTTTTCGACCCACTGCATGGTCGCATCTTCGAAGCGACTGCCCAGCTGATCATGGGCGGCAAACGCGCCACCCCAATTACGCTCAAGACATTCTTCCAGAACGAAGAGCCAGTGGGTGAGCTTTCGGTCCCGCAATATCTGGGACGGCTCTCGGCCAATGCCACCACCATCATCAACGCCGAAGACTACGGACGCACGGTCTATGACCTCTCGGTCCGCCGCCAGCTCATCGACATCGGCGAGATCATGGTCAACACGGCCTATGATTCGCCCATCGATGCACCGCCCGAGACCCAGATCGAAGAGGCCGAACAGCAGCTCTACGACTTGGCCGAGACCGGCAAATACGGTTCGGGCTTCGAGCCCTTCTCGTCCGCACTGACCGACGCCATCGACATGGCGGCGAATGCCTATCAGCGGGACGGCGGGCTCTCAGGGTTGGCCTCAGGGTTCACCGACCTCGACCAGAAGATGGGTGGGCTGCAGGCATCAGACCTCATCATTATCGCCGGACGCCCAGCCATGGGTAAGACGTCGCTCGCCACCAACATCGCCTATCACGTGGCCAAGGCTTACAAGGCGGACCCCAACACGCAGAAGGCGACGGATGGCGCCGTGGTCGGATTCTTCTCGCTGGAAATGTCGTCAGAACAGCTCGCGACGCGCATCATCGCCGAGCAGTCATACATTCCTTCTGATCGCATCCGCCGTGGCCGCATCGAATCCGACGAGTTCGACCGCATCGTCGAGGTCTCCCAGGAGCTTCAGAACCTTCCTTTATTCATCGATCAGACCGGCGGCATCACCGTGGCCCAGCTTGCTGCCCGGGCGCGTCGCCTGAAGCGCCAGCGGGGCCTCGGCTTTATCATCGTGGACTATCTCCAGCTCCTGACAGGGTCCTCCCGGCGGGCCCAACAGGGCCGTGTGCAGGAGGTCACCGAGATCACTACCGGCCTCAAAGCCCTTGCCAAAGAGCTCCAAGTGCCCGTCCTGGCCTTGTCTCAGCTCTCCCGCCAAGTGGAGCAAAGAGACGACAAGCGCCCGCAATTGGCGGATTTGCGTGAATCTGGGTCCATCGAGCAAGACGCCGACGTGGTAATGTTCGTGTTCCGCGAGGAGTATTATCTCGAACGCAACCAACCTCGCGAGAACACCGAAGAGCACAGGCAGTGGCAGACAGACATGGAGGCGGTCAGTGGCAAGGCCGACGTGATCATCGGCAAGCAGCGCCACGGCCCGACCGGCACGGTGACACTCCAGTTCACGCCAGAGTTCACAAGGTTCTCCAACCTCGCCGCCGCAGCACGCCTGCCGGAGCGGATGGAGTGACGGGCACGTGCCCACGCGACATCTCCCAAAACGAGGACATGGCAGACCCAGCCGAGACCGCGATCCTCACCATCGACCTCGGCGCGCTCGCCGCAAACTATCAGCAATTGCGCGACCTTGCCGCGCCGGCCGATTGCGCCGCCGTGGTCAAAGCCGATGCCTATGGCCTCGGCATGGTGCGAGCCGCGCCCGCGCTGTCGAACGCCGGCTGCAAAACATTCTTCGTGGCAACCCTTGGCGAGGCACAAGACTTGCGCGCCCTCCTACCGGACGCCGTCATCTATGTCTTCAACGGGCTGTTGCCCGACACGGCCGAGGCGTTCCGTGCGTCTAACTTGCGCCCGGTCCTGAACAGCGCCGAAGAAGTCCAAGAGTGGGCGGCCTACTGCACGCGCGTCGGTGATAAGCTCGCTTGCGCCGTGCATATCGATAGCGGCATGAACCGGCTTGGCCTTTCGACTGCGGAGGTCAACGCCCTCGCCAGTGCAGCCGATGTCTGGTCGGCATTTACGCTGTCTTTGGTGATGAGCCATCTCGCCTGCGCCGACGATCCATCCCACGTGAAGAATGCGAAACAGCGGGCCAGCTTCGACACTCTTCGAACGAAGCTCCCGGACGCACCCACAAGCCTCGCCAACTCCGCCGGCATCCTGCTTGGCCCCGACTTTACCTTTGACCTGGTGCGGCCCGGCATCGCGCTCTATGGCGGCCATCCTCAGCGGCGCGGCAAGAACCCATTCAAAAGCGTCGTGACCCTAAAGGGGCGCATCCTTCGGATCCGCGACGCTGAAGCCGGCGAGACCGTCGGCTATGGCGCGACGCGAACGCTTCGACGCCCCACCCGTGTCGCCGTGATCTCCGTAGGCTATGCCGACGGGATTTTTCGGGCGCTCTCAACCAAAGATGACGAGGACGGCCTCGTAGTCCATCTAGGCGCCCGCGCCGCGCCGATCCTCGGCCGTGTGTCCATGGACCTGATCGCAGTCGACGTGACCGACATTCCTCAAGACCTGTCGGCCCGTGGCGAATGGGTCGAGTTCCTCGGGCCGAACGTGAGCGCGCATGATTTCGCCGTCCACGCCGGCACGATCGACTATGAAGTCCTCACCAATCTCGGCCGGCGCGCACGCCGGCTCTATATCGGCGGGTAGCGCCAGTACGATGGCCAAAGCCTCCAAAGCCTATGTCTGCCAGTCCTGCGGCGCGGCGACCTCCAAGTGGTCCGGCAAATGCCAATCCTGCGGGGAGTGGAACTCGATCGTCGAGGAGGCAAGTTCCACCTCGACGTCCCCGGCCCTCTTAGCGATCAAAGGCGGCAAAGGCCGCCTCGTATCTTTCGAGACGCTGGCGGCACAGACTGAAGACGCTCCGCGCCTCACCACTGGCATTGCAGAACTCGACCGCGTGCTCGGCGGCGGGCTGGTGTCTGGCTCGGCCGTGCTGGTCGGTGGCGAGCCTGGCATCGGCAAATCGACGCTCCTGCTTCAGACGGCCGCTGACCTTGCCGAAGACGGCGCCCGCGTCGTTTATCTCTCGGGCGAGGAAGCCCCAGCCCAGGTCCGCATGCGGGCCATGCGCCTAGGCCTCGGGGAAGCCCCCGTAGCGCTCGGGACCGAAACCAACATCGCCAATATCATCGCCACGCTTAGCAGCGCGCCGGCACCGAGCCTGGTCATTATCGACTCGGTGCAGACCCTGTGGTCGGAAGGCCTGGATTCAGCGCCCGGCACCATCTCACAGCTGCGGGGCTGCGCCTCCGCCCTTATCAGCTACGCCAAGAAGAGCGGCGCCACGCTGGTGCTTGTCGGCCATGTCACCAAGGACGGCCAGATCGCGGGTCCAAAGGTGATCGAGCATATGGTCGACACGGTTCTCTATTTCGAGAGCTTGAGCGGTCACCAGTTCCGGATATTGCGGGCGGTGAAGAATCGCTTCGGCCCGACCGACGAGATCGGCGTATTCGAGATGCGCTACGAGGGCCTGAAGGAGGTCGAGAACCCCTCCGCCCTGTTCCTCAACGCTGCGGACCGTGGCACGCCGGGAACCGCTGTATTCGCGGGCATGGAGGGCACACGGCCTCTTCTCGTGGAGATGCAGGCCCTGGTCGCGCCCTCCTCGCTCGGCACGCCGCGCCGCGCCGTGGTCGGCTGGGATCAGAATCGCCTCTCAATGCTGCTCGCGGTCCTTGAGGCCCGCTGTGGCGTGCGCCTCGCCAGCCATGACGTCTATCTGAACGTCGCCGGGGGTTTGCGCCTCTCAGAGCCCGCCGCCGACCTCGCCGCCGCCGCCGCGCTGCTATCGTCCTTTACCGGGCGCCCAGCGCCGGAGGACGCTGCCTATTTTGGCGAAGTGAGCCTGTCGGGTGCCGTGCGCCCCGTGGGCCATACCGACCAGCGGCTGAAAGAGGCCACCAAGCTCGGCTTCGACCGGGCGATTCTCCCCGCAGCATCCCTCTCCGGGGACCGCAAGGCCGGTGGCATTGCGTTCAACCCAATTTCACAACTCGACGAGCTTGTCGCCTGGTTCGCGCTGCCCACGAACTAACGCTTTCCCCTGCGACAATGCGCGAACAAAACGCTTAGATCATTGCCCGGCGTGGCCATATGTGCTTCATCGCGAGGAATCGTGATAATGTGAAGTCACTTGCCCGAGGAACTCTCGCGACATGCCAATTTCCTGGCTCGATATAATTCTGATCGTCATCATGCTCATCTCGGGCTTTTTGGCGATGGTGCGTGGCTTCACACGCGAAGTTCTGTCCATTTTCTCCTGGGCCATGGCCGCCGTGGCCGCCCTGTATTTCACGCCGAGATATTCGGATCTTCTGACGCCCTATATCGACAATCCCAGTGTCGCTCAGATCATCTTCGCCGCCGGCGTTTTCATCATCACCTTGATCATCGTGAGCATGATCACCTTCCGCATCTCCGACAAGGTGCTGGATAGCCGGGTTGGCGCACTCGACCGGTCCTTGGGCTTCATCTTCGGCCTGGCCCGCGGCTTTCTCCTCGTCGCAATTGTCTTCATTCTGTTCACCGCCCTGGCCCGCGACCAGCCAGATTGGGTGAGCAATGCACGCTCATTCCCGATGCTCCAACGCACTCAGTTGGCCATCGAGTCCCTGCTTCCTATGAACCCGGAACAGTACCTCCCCGGAAAAGACGACAAGCCGCCCGAGGGGCAGCCAGATGGCACGCCGGCGCCGGACCAGCCGTCCTAGGCGTCCGCTGCGTTTAAATTGTTGCAGGACGAGTTGCGTGGCATTGAAGCCCTCGTCAGGACGCCTATTTAAGGAGTGGAGGCCCGTTACCCGTGACCGAACAGGCTGAGGATAGCGATCCCGTCTTGAGTTGGCTTGAGGAAGACCGGCTGCACGAGGAGTGTGGGGTTTTCGGGATTTTCAACCATCCCGACGCCGCTGCCCTGACCGCGCTTGGCCTCCACGCCCTTCAGCATCGCGGCCAAGAAGCCGCTGGCATCGTCAGCTTCGATGGGGAGCATTTCCACACCGAGCGCCGTCACGGCCTCGTCGGCGACCACTTCACGTCACGCCCCGTTATCGAACGCCTGACGGGCGACATGGCCATTGGTCATGTTCGCTACTCCACCTGCGGCGATGCGGTGATGCGCAACGTTCAGCCTCTCTTCGTCGACCTTGCGTCCGGCGGATTCTCGCTCTGCCACAACGGCAATATCACCAACGCGCTGACATTGCGCGAGGATCTAATCAAGCGGGGCGCCATCTGTCAGTCGACCACCGACACCGAGGTCATCCTTCATCTCGTTGCCCGGAGTGAGAAACGCCAATTCGTCGAGAAATACATCGAAGCGCTGCTCCAGGTCGAAGGCGCCTACGCGCTGGTCGGTATGACCAATAAGAAGCTCGTCGGCGCGCGCGATCCCTTCGGCATCCGCCCCCTCGTCCTTGGCCGGCTGGGTGAGGCCTGGGTACTCGCGTCAGAGACCTGTGCGCTGAATATTATCGGTGCCGACTTCGTTCGCGAGGTTGAGAACGGCGAAGTCGTGGTCGCCACGCGCGACGGGCTGGAGAGCCACCGCTTCGTTCCCAAGCACCCCGCGCGGCTCTGCATCTTTGAATATATCTACTTCGCCCGTCCTGATTCGATCATTAGCGGCCGCTCGGTCTACGACGTACGCAAGGAGATGGGACGGCAATTGGCCCGTGAAGCACCGGCAAACGCCGACATGGTCGTTCCTATTCCGGATTCAGGCGTGCCTGCGGCCATCGGCTATGCGCAGGAAGCAGGTCTACCTTTCGAGTTTGGCATCATTCGAAACCACTATGTGGGGCGTACCTTCATTGAGCCGGAACAGCAGATCAGGCAGCTTGGCGTCAAGCTGAAGCACAGCGCCAACGAGCTTCAGGTCAAGGGCAAGAGCATCGTACTCATCGACGACAGCGTCGTGCGCGGCACCACCTCCATTAAGATCGTGCAGATGATGCGCGAGGCCGGGGCCAAGGAAGTGCATATGCGCATCTCAAGCCCGCCAATCACCCATCCCGATTTCTACGGCATCGACACGCCGGACCAGGACAAGCTGCTCGCCGCCCACCGCACGCTCGAAGAAATGCGCGCCTATATCGGGGCCGATTCCCTCGCCTTCCTGTCCGTCGATGGCGTCTACAAATCCATGGGCCTTGATGGCCGTGACGACGACAATCCTCAATTTACCGACCATTGCTTCACCGGCGAGTATCCGACACGGCTCCGTGACCGCGAAGGCCCGCCCGCACAGAAGCAACTTTCCTTCCTCGCCGAAGTCGGTTGAGCAGCCTGCGCCTCCAAGATCGTATCGCGCTTGTCACCGGTGCCTCACGCGGCATCGGACGGGCGACCGCGCTCCATTTCGCTCGGGAAGGCGCCCATGTCCTTCTGCTCGCGCGCACGCAAAAATCCCTTGAACCCGTGGACGACGAGATCAGGGCGCAGGGCGGCAAGGCGTCCCTCATCCCGCTCGACCTCACCGATGGCAAGAAAATCGACGCGCTGGGGCCAGGCCTCTATGAGCGCTTTGGCAGGCTAGACATTCTGGTGGGCAATGCCGCGCTCCTCGGGGGGTTGCGTCCACTGACTCATATCTCGTCTGAAACATGGGATCGCGTGCTGGACGTCAATGTCACCGCAAATTGGCGTCTAATCCGCACGCTTGATCCACTGCTGCACCGAGCAGACGCAGGCCGCGTGGTCTTTGTGACGTCGTCGCGGGTGGCGCGCTCTGGCCGTGCCTATTGGGCCCCCTACTCGGTATCCAAGGCCGCGCTTGAAACGCTGGCCAAGACCTATGCCAACGAGACCGCAGACAGCGCCATCAAGGTCAATGTCGTCGATCCGGGCGCAACGGCCACGGCCATGCGTGCCGAGGCCTATCCCGGCGAAGATCAGGAAACCTTGCAGACGCCTGAACAGGTGGCGGACATTATCGTCCGGCTTGCCACGCCGGACTACACGGAGACGGGCCAAATCGTCGGCATGTGAGGTGTCCTACGGTGTGGTCAGCACCATGCCGTCAAAAGCGGGCTCAACCCCTTCGGGCAATTGGCCGGCCAGTGTCTCGAAATCTAGATCCACATGCATATGGGTGAGCACGGCACGCTTTGGTGCAAGCCGCTCGATCCAGGCAAGCGCCTGGTCTACCGAAAGATGGCTCGGATGCCCGGTATATCGGAGTGCATCTAAAATCCACACATCGAGGCCAGTCAGTTGGGCCACGGACATTTCCGGCAAATCGCTCACGTCGGGCGAGTAGCCAATGGAGCCGAAGCGAAAGCCAAGTGTCTCGCCTGTTCCGTGGCGCTGGCGGAAGGGCAGCGCCTCGATCACACCGCCATCGCCCTTTATGCGAACCATCTCACTGGGCTCGATCTCGTGACCGTTGAGTACGGCCGGATACTCGCTGCCCTCGGGCGTTTCGAAACAATACCCAAAACGGCGGCGCAAAGCCGCTCCCGTCGCCGCGTCGTAATAAACGTCGACTCGGTGGCGCCCGTTATAGGCGACCATACGTAAGTCATCGATGCCGTGGCAGTGATCAGCGTGATCGTGGGTATAGAGCACGGCGTCGAGCTCCCCCACGCCCGCGTCGATCAACTGCTCACGGACGTCAGGCGGGCTATCCACCAGCACCCGTGTGATACCTTTCGGCCCTTCCCGCTCCACGAGGAGCGCGCAACGCCGCCGCCGGTTCTTCGGATTCTTCGGATCGCAGGCGCCCCACTCGTTACCGATGCGGGGCACGCCACTAGAGGTGCCGCAGCCAAGGATGGTCGTTTTCAGGCTCATGCGGCGCTTGACGGCACTTCCGGAACAGCCCGTGGCACCTTGTTGAAGAGCCGGAAGAAATTGTCGGTCGTAATCCGCGCGATTTCCGCCTCGCTCACACCCCGCAAGCTCGCCAAGCGTGCTGCCGTGTGAGCCACGAAAGACGGTTCGTTGGTTCTGCCGCGATGAGGCTCCGGCGCTAGATAAGGCGCGTCGGTCTCCACCAAAACGCGGTCGTAAGGCATGGCAAGGGCGATCTCGCGCAGCGCGTCGGCGTTCTTGAAAGTGAGCACGCCGGAGAAGGAGACAAAACCGCCAAGCGCCAATCCACAATGGGCGAGGTCCGGGCCGCTGGTGAAACAATGCAGCACGAAGGGGAATGCTCCCTTCGCGGTTTCTTCCTCGAGGATACGCGCGACATCACTGTCGGCCTCGCGAGCGTGGATGACGAGCGGCAGCCCAGTCTCCCGCGCTGCGGCGATATGGATGCGGAAGACCTTCTTCTGCACATCGCGCGGACTATTGTCATAGTGGTAATCGAGACCCGCCTCGCCAATCGCCACGACTTTGGGGTGACGCGAAATTTCGACGAGTTCCTCGACCGTAATGTCCGGCTCTTCCGCAGCACTATGCGGGTGCGTGCCGACCGAACAGAACACGTTGTCGTTGGCCTCGACGATTTGCCTCAAGGTGTCGAACTGGGCGACCCGGGTGGAGATGGTCACCATCAGCTCCACACCAGCGTCGTGCGCGCGCGCAAGTACCGTATCGAGCTCGGATCCGAGCTCAGGGAAATCGAGATGGCAGTGGCTGTCTACAAGCATCACGCGCCTTCAGTCTCTTCCGTCTCAACGTGACGTGGGAATATCCCGCTTGGCGCCGGCAATTCGGTTCCGGGCGCAAGCCGGCCTTTCGACCCGAGCGCTGCAAAGTCACGTGCGTCTTCCGGCACGCCAAGCTGTTCGAGAAGCTTGGCGCCGCTTTCCGGCATCGCCGCCTGCACGAGAATTGCGATCTGGCGCGTCACTTCCGCCGTCACGTAAAGAATGGTCCCCATGCGCTCGACATTGGTCTTCTTGTGCGCCCAGGGTTCTTCACCAGCAAAGTACCGGTTCACGTCGGCAATAAGCGCCCAAATAATTTCCAGCGCCCGATGGATGGCGAAGGCGTCGATGGCCTCCTCGACGCGCGGCAGAATTTGGTCGGTCGCAGCCAGGATCGCCTCGTCGGCTTCCGTGAACGTTCCCGGCTTCGGCACCGTACCCCCACAATTCTTGGCGATCATCGACAGCGAGCGCTGGGCGAGATTGCCAAGGTCGTTCGCCAGGTCGGCATTTATGCGCTGGACGATGGCGTCGCGGCTGTAATTGCCGTCCTGACCGAACGGCACTTCGCGCAACAGGAAATAGCGGATCTGGTCCACGCCGTAGTCATTCGTGAGCACGAAAGGATCGACCACGTTGCCCACCGACTTCGACATTTTCTCCCCCCGATTATAGAGGAAGCCGTGACCGAACACCTGCTTCGGCAGAACCACGCCCGCCGACATTAAAAATGCCGGCCAATAGACGGCGTGAAAACGGATGATATCCTTGCCGATGATATGGACGTCGGCAGGCCAATAGCGTTTGAAGCTGTCTGAGTCCTCGTCGGGAAAGCCGACGCCGGTGAGATAATTGGTCAGTGCGTCCAACCACACATACATGATGTGTTTGGGATCGCCGGGCACCGGCACGCCCCAATCGAAAGTGGCGCGCGAGACCGAGAGGTCTCGCAGCCCGCCGCGCACGAAGCTCTTCACCTCGTTAGCGCGCGTGTCGGGTCCGATGAAATCCGGATGCGCGTCGTAATGGGCGAGCAGCCGGTCTTGGAAGGCAGACAATTTGAAGAAGTAGCTCTCTTCCTCGACCCACTCGACAGGCGTGCCTTGAGGCGAAAGCTTGGCGCCGTCGGCACCCTCTTTCAGTTCGCTCTCGTCATAATAGGCCTCGTCGCGCACGGAATACCAACCGGCATATTTGCCGAGATAGATATCCCCAGCCTCCGCAATGCGCCGCCACAGCTCTTGCGCTGAGCGCTCATGGCGCGGCTCGCGCGTGGAGACGAAGTCATCGTTGGAGCAGTTGAGCACATCCACCATGTCGCGGAATTTTGGGGTATTGCGATCTGCCAACTCGGCCGCGGTGATGCCCTGGGCGCGGGCCGTCTGAAGCATCTTGATGCCGTGCTCGTCCGTGCCGGTCAGGAAAAGGACATCCATGCCCTGCAAACGCCGAAACCGCGCGAGCGCGTCCGTGGCCACCGCCTCGTAGGCGTGGCCAATATGGGGCGCATCGTTCGGATAAGAGATGGCAGTGGTGATGTAATAGGGCCGCTTCTCAGCCATGGCGCAGACATATCCTTGGCGGCCGCTCCGGGCAAGCGTGCTCAGCAATTGCTCTAAACAGGATGCTCTCCCACGAGTTGCTGAAGCCGGAACCAGCTATCCAGCACGAGGAGGCCGCGATCCAGATTGAACGCGAAAGCCTCGGCACGCGCCTCCGAAAGGGTCTCCCAGGCTTTCGCCCACTCCGCCAGATTAGCCTTTGAAACAAGACGATTGGCGATCTTCGCCTCCGCATCGCCAATGCCCTCTCCCGTGGCGCCATGGCGAACCAGCCGTTCCATCACACCGAGGAGGAGGGCCAGATAGAGCTCAAGCCGTTCGGAATCGCCAACGCCTGCCAGCCGCTCCACTTGTTTGTGCAGCTTCGCACCGTCGAGGTCCGGCAGGGCCGTGAACGTGGCGAGAATGTCTTCGTAAAGGGCGATGCCTTCACCGGAGACCAATTCGAGCGCTCGCCGCACGCTGCCTTGGCTGAGGCTCAACGCGAGCGTAATCGTCTTGTCGTCCGCGTCTTGTTCGTCGCGCTCAAGCGCCGCACGCACGGCACGCTCCAAATCCTCAGCCCCAAGCCCGGCGACCCTGAGTGTCCGGGTCCGCGAACGGATCGTGACCGGGATACGGCCCTCGGCACTTGAGATGAGCAGGAACAGCGTTTGGGGCGGCGGCTCCTCCAGCGCCTTGAGAAGCGCATTGGCCGCGTTCTGATTAAGCTCGTCGGCACGGTCGACGATCACAACCCGCCAAGCCCCCTCGCCCGCGGTGTTACCGAGAAAGGCGCGCAAACGCCTCACCTCATCGACGCCGATCCATTGCGAATATCGTTTCGTCTTCTCGACCCAAGATCGCTTTATGAGGAGAAAATTGGGATGGGCAAGCCCGGCCACTTTGCGGAACACGGGACTGTCCGCATCGACGTTATGTGCCTTATGTCCCACTGCCTGGGCCAACACGGTTCTGGCAAAACTATAAGCGAGCGTCGCCTTGCCAACGCCTTCGGGTCCGACGAGAAGCCAAGCGTGATGCATACGCCCGCTACGTAGCGCGCTCTCAAGTTCCACAACCGCCTCGTCCTGGCCGAACACGCGGTCCACATCACGAGGGGTAGAAAACAAGGCGAGACGGTCGGGCTCGACGAGAGATGCGCGGGCACGTTCGGCCGCGGCGCTCATTGGATCACAACACTCATGGGTTCAAGCGGTGAAGCACCGTTTCCCAGACATCCTCGGCCACCATGGCCTCCGGCTGACTTGCATCGACCACGACGACGCGCCCCGGCTCTTCCTCCGCGATATCGAGAAACGCCCGACGCACACGTTCATGCATCACAAGCTCTTGGCTCTCAAAGCGGTCGAGTTCATCACCGTCGGCCCGCTCTTTCGCTCGCGCCAGCCCCTCCTCGGCGGAAATGTCCAATATGAACGTGAGGTCGGGCGACAGCGCACCGACCGTCAGCTCCTCAAGGGCGTTTATGACGCCACGCGGCACACCGGCCGTCACGCCCTGATACGCGCGCGTGGAATCGATGAAGCGGTCACACACCACCCATCTGCCCTCCTGTAACGAGTCCTTGATCGCGTGGTCGATATGGTCAGCACGTGCCACGGAGAACATCACGGCTTCCGCAAGCGGCCCGAATTGTTTGACCTGGCCCGAAAGCAAGGCTTCGCGAATTTCTTCCGCTGCCGGAGACCCGCCGGGCTCGCGCGTGGCGAACACGGGCCGGCCGGCCCTTGAGAGCCGGTTGGCGAGAATCCCGGCCTGCGTCGACTTGCCCGAGCCCTCGCCGCCCTCGAATGTAATGAACCTGCCGATTTCGACGCCGCGCTGCATCTCAGTGACTACAGCAGCCAGCCGAACGCCAGGACGAGCAATGAATCGAGCCCGCGCATGGCGAAGTTACTGCGGCCGATATCCTCACCGGCGTAGAGTGGAATTTCGTTGGTGGCCGTCGACTCCTTCGCGCCGACGCGCAGCGTCGCCACTTGGTCGCCTTTACGGATGGGCGCCTTGATCGGCCCGTCATAGAGAATGCTCGCCGACACGGCGCCGGTCGCTGTAGTCGGCAGCAGGAGATTGATATCGCCATCGCCGACCAGTGGCACATAATGTTTCGTGCCGCCCCAAACGAGCGCGTCACTCACCTTATCGCCCTCGTTGTACAGCCTGAACGGTTTGAAGCTCTTGAAGCCCCAATCCAGGAGCCTGCGAGGCTCCTTCTGCCGATCACTCTTCGATTGGAGACCGTTGACCACGAGGACTAAACGCTGATCGCCTCGTTTGGCGCTCGCCACCAGCCCATAGCCCGACGATTTGAGATAACCGGTCTTCATGCCGTCCACGCCGATATCGGCCCAGACCAACGGGTTGCGATTGCGGAACGTGAACTTGTCCCGGTAGCGGAACTCCTTCTGACCGAAATAGTGATAATATTCCGGGTACGTATCAATGAGGTACTTCGCCAGCGTCGCAAGATCGCGCGCTGACATCAAATGCCCTTCCGCCGTGAGGCCAGTGGAATTCGCAAAAGTCGATTGGGTCAGGCCAATCTCCTTAGCGTGCTCGTTCATCATCGTGACGAATGCCGGCTCGGAACCGGCAATGCCCTCGGCCAGAATGATGGAAGAGTCGTTGCCCGACTGAACGGTGATGCCTTGGACCAGATCGCTGACGGTGATCGGCTTGCCAAGGGGCGCGAACATGGCCGCGCTACCTGAGGGCGCGCCGCCGGTCCGCCACGCATGCTCGGTGACAGTGAATTCATCGTCGAGCGTGATTCGCCCCGCCTTTAGCTCGCGGAACACAATAGCCAGAGTCATGAGCTTGCTCATGCTCGCCGGCACCATCTGCGTGTCGGCGTTCTTCTCGAACATCACGAGATCGGCGCCGACATCCAAGAGGATGGCGTGAGAGGCTTTCGTCTTGAAGCCGTCAGGTTTTTTGGATGCTGAATGCGCAATTCCGCCTATGCAGGCAACGCCCAGGGTAAGGACGGCGCCGACCACGGCGATCTTCATCAATCTACGCAGGGCGTACACGAGCAACCAATTTCGAAAAGAGCTGAGCTTCAAATGCCGCGGGTCCGCCCGCAACAATCCTCAGTCAATATCGAACGGCAGCAGTCAAAAATCAACCGGCACAGGGGCAGCGCCTAGTTTCGTCTAACGATTTTGGCCCCGCGATAGCCTGCCGCGGTCACTCTGGTCAGCGCCATTGTCGCACCGATTTCGTCGGCAAAAGGCCCGACGCGAACGCGGAAATAGACATGGCCGGCGACGTCGATCTTGGCCACTTCGACCGGCGCTATGGCCGAAAGCCTCGCACGCGCGCGTTCCGCATTGTCCTTGTTCTTGAAGGAGCCCGCCTGGATCGCCGGGCCACTCACCTGATGCGGCGCGGGCTGAACCGGAAGGACCGTGGAGCCGGTCAATTCAGACGATGCCTTGGTCTCAGTTTGCCCGATGAGCATGGCGACGTCGTCCCACCGCTGCGCCGGCTTAGACGATGGCGGCGCGGACAATGCGGCCACTGTACGCGGCCTCTCCGCTCTGTCGGGACGCGGCGGCGTGCTGTTACCCGGAAGGCTCGCCGCAGCGATCGGGTCACGCGCACCCGTCTTCGGCTTGGCGGCATAGTCCTGAGAGCCCCGGCTCGCGAGATGCCGCCGCTCATAGCTGTCATCGCCATTTAGTGGTGCGCGGCGCAAAAACTTCACGCGCACATTCGCAGTGCCACGATGGCGGAAGCCTAGCACCTCCGCCGAACGCCGAGACAGGTCGATAATCCGATCATGAGCAAACGGGCCACGGTCGTTGATACGGACAACCATGGTTCGACCGTTTTCGAGATTGGTCACCTGGGCATAGACGGGCAGTGGCAGCGTCGGATGCGCTGCCGACAGCCGGTTCATGTCATAGATTTCCCCGTTGGCGGTCCGCCGGCCATGGAACAACTCGCCGTACCAGGAAGCGCGGCCCGTGCGGTCATAGGTCGGGTCTTCGTGGGGGCGGTACCAGAGTCCTGAAACTTGATAGGGCTTGCCGACCTGATAGCGCCCGCCGCCTTTCGGCACCGGCTGACCGAGGGAAACAACCCGTTCGCTGAGGCCAGCGTTCTTGTCACGGCCGCATCCCGAGACTGCCATTGTCAGGCTTGCAAGAAGAGCCGCAGCCAACGCAAAGCGCGCCGGGGCACGCATGCCCGCGAAACTCTTATGTCCGCCCGCACCATGTGCAGGGGAAAACTGACCCACCCAACGCAACGTCCCGTCCACCGTAGGACAACAAAAGAATGCGCCGGAAAGACCTCGAACGCACAACCAAGCGGGTCCCTCCTTAAGCGCAGGTCCACTGTCGACCATTGCTGGTTAGCAAACGATGAATAGGCCGATGCTTTTAGGGGGTCGTCACGACGCGTTCGAGACAGGCCGCGGAGACCTCGTCTACCGTGCCACTGCCATCAATGCGGTCAAAACTGATCTCACCGAGATCATATGCGCTTTGCACCTCCACCACCGACGGGGTTGCGTCGGACACATCCCCTTGGCGCGCCGCAACGCGGGTCTGCATGACACCCACCGGCACATCGAGCCAAAGCCCAGTGAAGGCGGCGCCATATTCCGCCGCAAGCTTGACTATTGCGTCGCGCTCTTCTGGCTTTGCGTGGACCGCATCGACGATCACCGAACACCCTGCTTTGAGCGCTAGCGCCGCGCGCTTGCGGCACATTGAGTAGACCTGCGGGGAGACGCCTGGCTCGTAAGCGCTCTCCGGCAGTCTCTCATCCTGTGCCACATCGAACAGCCGCTTCCGCTCTACGTCGCTGCGAATATGCACCGCTCCGGGAAACAACCCGACCTCAGGCGCGATCGCTCGCCCCACGGCGGACTTGCCACTCCCTGACAGTCCACCAATCGCGACAAGGCGCGGCGGCGACGGCGGGAGGAAGCCATTCGCGAGATCGAAATAGGCGCGAGACTCTTCAATCACTCTCTTAGCGTTTCCATCTATCGCCGTGCGAGCACGAAATAATTCGACCTTCGCCCGGATTGCCGCCCTGACCGACAAAAACAACGGTAGCGCCGCGAGTCCAAAAAAATTGCCCGAGCTGCCCGAGGCATCCAGATAGGCGTTGAGGACGGCGTTGGCGTGGGCGCTAAGCCCGCGCTTGCCGAAATCCATCAGCAGGAATGCCAAATCATAAAGAACGTCGATGGTGGCGAGGCTGTCATCAAACTCAAGCGCGTCAAACAGCACAGGTGCCCCGGCGATCTCGACGATGTTACGCAGATGGAGGTCGCCATGACAGTGACGCACATAGCCGCTCTGCGCGCGCATCCGCAGCAAAGGGGTCAGCGCCTCGAACGCTTCGCGCGTTTGCAGCGCCAAATCCTGTGCCGCATCTGGTGGAAATAGGTCCGGGGCTCCCGCGAAAACCGTCTCGTGCTCCAGAATCACCCGATCGAGCGGCTTGACGGCCTGATCTTCGGTCAGGGTCCGGTCGGCGGCGGCGTGAAATGTGGCAATAGCACCAGCGAGCGGGGCCATGGCCTCCAAGCCGAGACGCCCCTCCGCGGCCATGCTGTCATAGAGCCCTTCTTGGTCGAATCGACGCATGACAAGCGCCCACTCCACCACCTCCCCCTCACCTCTAAGAGTGAAAGTTCCGTCAAATTCTAGACTTATGGGAACAACCTCAAGGTAAAGATGAGGAGCTGTTTTGGTGTTGATGCGGAGCTCGTTGAGGCAGGCCGCGTGACGTTTTGCAAGCGTAGAGAAGTCGAGGAACGGATATTTCACCGCCCGCTTCACCTTGTAGGCGCGGTCTCCAAGCAAAAACACGAAAGAAGCGTGAGTTTCGATGCGCTCTACTGTTGCGGCAGACTGGCCATAGGCTTCGGGCCGGCCCAAAAAATTCAACACGTTAGCCTGATCCAAACCAGAATCCCCCCAATCGGTTAACCATAGCACGACAATCCCTTCCCCCTGGAGCCACAGAACCTTGAAAACACTCGGCAAACGCGTGTCCACTCTTGCCATGCGAGGGTTGACTGCCAAACGTTTTCTCGGATTGGCGGATCATTCGTCGGCCCACGCGGCGGACAAGCACCTGCCGGTGTCGTGGGCAATTTCGGCAACGCAGCAACAAGTGGAAGGCCAACGGCATCTTCGGCGGAGGTGTTGTTCCTAACAACCGGTGACCGCCAATTCGCGGCCATCACCTATTTTCGTTGCTCCATGCCGCCGCGTACGGTCAGGTTTCCGGCCGGGGTCTTGACCTTGGCGGTCTCTTCTCGTCTGGCCTCTTCTGGCTCTTGCGTGGCCGCGGGACAATTCCCAAATAGAATAGCGTGCCGCAGGAGCGCTCATTGGGCACGCAGGTTTGAGCTGCCTCATTCTCCAAGGCTATGCCGAACGCTAGGATCGAGCAGGCAGAGCGGCGGAAGGATAAACGTGAGGCGTAATGCGTGGTCCTAAAACTCAGATGTTCGCGGAGGCCTGCGCCATGCTCAAGCAGGCTGAGCAGCTCCACCGCCAATTCTTCGAGCCGTCTTACGAGGACGCATGCGCTGCCCGCTGGGAGCCGCCCGTCGATGTCTTCGAGACGGAGGGTGAGCTCACGATTGTCGCCGCCCTACCCGGCGTTGCACCTGACGCGGTCCGCGCCGAAATCGAGGGCCAGACCCTGATTATCACCGGCACGCGGCCTCTACCCTCGGCCGGGCGCCGCGCCAATATCTTGCGGCTGGAAATTCCATACGGCCGCTTCGAGCGACGCATCACGCTGTCCAATCGGCTCCGCCTCTCGGCGCGAGATTTACAGAATGGCTGCCTCGTATTGACCTTCACCAAGCACGAATAATCCCTAAGACCGAAATTCGGACCATGAGCGAGCAAGAGCAAAATTTGAAGACGGAAGTGGAGGCGACGGACACCGCGCCGGCAGTCGAGCCGAGCGTCGAGGCGGCTCCACACCCGGAACTTCCCGAGGGAGCGATGATCCTGCTCCCCACCCGTAACGCCGTGCTCTTTCCGGGCATCGTGGCGCCGCTCACGCTCGGCCGCCCTCAATCCATTGCCGGCGCTCAAGCCGCTGCCCAAGGCGACAAGCCAATTGGCGTTCTGCTGCAGAGCGACCCCTCAGCCGACGCCCCCGGCCCCAATCATCTCCATAACGTCGGCACGGTCGCCGAGATCCTGCGTTATGTGACTGGGCCCGACGGCAGCCATCATATCGTCACGCGCGGCATACGGCGTTTCAAGGTGCTTGAGTTCCTGGACGGCTATCCCTTCCTCGCCGCCCGCGTAGAGGAAATTGGTGAGGCTGAGGTCGATTCGACGGAGCTTGCGGCGCGTGTGCATCAACTGCGCGAGCGGGCTCGTGAGGCGGTCTCGCTTTTGCCCGAGGTGCCGCCGGAAATCACAGGCGCCATCGAGCAGCTTCAGTCGCCCTCGGCGCTGGCGGATTTTATCGCCAACGTCTCGGACATGTCGCCATCTGAGAAGCAGGATCTGCTTGAGACTATCGATGCCTCCGAGCGTATCGACAAACTTTTGCGCGAACTCGCCACGCAGATCGAAGTACTGCGCCTGTCAAAGCAGATCGGCGAACAGACGCAAGAGACGCTCTCGGGTCATCAGCGCGAGCACATTCTGCGCGAGCAACTTCGCCAGATTCAGAAGGAGCTCGGCGATGGCGACGATGGCCAAGCCGAGATGGACGAGCTGCGCGAGGCGATCGACAAGGCCGGCATGTCCGAAGAGGCCGCGAAGCAGGCGAACAAGGAACTGAGACGGCTGGAGCGGATGCCCGAGGCGAGCGCCGAACACGGCATGATCCGCACCTATCTCGATTGGCTGACCGAACTGCCTTGGTCAAAGCTTTCCGATGAGCGCATCGACATCGCGGAAGCGCGCCGCATCCTCGACGAGGACCATTACGGCCTGCCCAAGGTGAAGCAACGCATCCTTGAATATCTCGCCGTACGGAAGCTGAACCCGCAAGGCAAAAGCCCAATTCTGTGCTTCGTCGGCCCGCCCGGCGTCGGCAAGACTTCGCTCGGTCAATCCATCGCGCGTGCTATGGGGCGCAAATTCGGCCGCATCAGTCTCGGTGGTGTTCACGACGAAGCCGAGATCCGTGGCCATCGGCGGACCTATATCGGCGCCCTACCTGGCAATATCGTCCAGGCGCTGCGTAAGGCCGAGACGCGCAATCCCGTGTTCATGCTCGATGAGATGGACAAGCTCGGCGCCAGCATCCAGGGCGATCCGTCGGCGGCGCTGCTTGAGGTTCTCGACCCCGCGCAGAACGGGACGTTCCGCGACAACTATCTCGGCATTCCGTTCGATCTGTCGGGCGTGATGTTTATCGGGACCGCCAACGTGCTCGATCCGATCCCCGGTCCCCTGCGCGACCGCATGGAGGTGATCGAGATTCCTGGCTACACCGAGGAGGAGAAGGTTGAGATTGCCAAGCGCTATCTCCTGAAGCGCCAGCTTGAGGATACCGGCCTGACCTCCGAGCAATGCGACATTACCGATGACGCGATCCACGCCCTGATCAGCGACTACACACGCGAGGCTGGCGTGCGCAATCTCGAGCGTGAGATCAGCGCCATCTGCCATCACGTTGCTATGCGCGTTGCGGAAGGCGAGGACGCGCACATGAAAATCAAGGCCAAGGACCTCCACCGCGTGCTCGGCGCACCCAAGTTCGAGAGCGACGTAGCCATGCGGACCAGCGTGCCCGGCGTCGCCACGGGTCTTGCCTGGACCCCGGCCGGCGGCGACATCTTGTTCATTGAATGCGCCCGCGTGCCTGGTAATGGCAGGCTGATCCTCACCGGCCAGCTTGGCGATGTCATGAAGGAGAGCGCGCAAGCCGCGCTCAGCCTGGTCAAGACGCGTGGCGACACGCTCGGCATCGATCCGAACGTGTTCGAGAGTTCTGATATCCATCTTCACGTGCCAGCGGGCGCCATTCCAAAAGACGGGCCGAGTGCGGGCGTGGCTATGTTCACCGCCCTAGTTTCGCTGCTGACCGGCCGAACGGTCCGAAGCGATACGGCCATGACCGGCGAGATTTCATTGCGCGGTTTGGTGCTCCCGATTGGCGGGGTGAAAAATAAGGTTCTCGCCGCCGTCCGCGCCGGCATCACCACCGTGATGTTACCGGAGCGCAACCGGAAGGACTTCGAGGACGTGCCCAAAGCCGCCCGCGACGCCGTGCGGTTTGTGTGGCTGTCGACGGTTGACGATGCCATCGCGGCGGCACTGGCGCCGCAACCCAAGAATGACGCGCTCGACGTCTCCGATAATCAGCGTCGCGCCGCCAGCGGCTGATACTGGTGCGCCGCCAAGCGCATCATTTGTCCTCGTCGTCTGGCGGCTCGTCTTCAAGCGCACGATAGGCGGCACCGTCGAGATCATCGAACTGCCCAGAACGCAGCGCCCATAAGAACGCAACGAGACCGAGTGCGCCAAGAACGAGCGCGGCGGGGATAAGCCAAGCAAGTGCCGTCATGATCGCCCCCATCCCGCTAAGCGCGAAGCGTTGAGCGTCACCAGAATAGACGAGCTCGACATGACGATGGCGGCGATGAGCGGCGTGACGAAACCCGCCATGGCCAGCGGCACGCAGATGATATTGTAGACGGCTGCCACGCCGAAATTCTGCAAGGCCATGGAACGCGTGCGCCGTCCCGTATCGATAGCCTCAACCACCGGGGCAAGATTCTGGCCTTGGAACACGAAATCGGCCGCACGCTGGCTGATGTCGGCGGCACTCGCCGGAGAGATAGAGGCGTGAGCCGCGGCAAGAGCTGGCGCATCGTTGAGCCCGTCCCCCACCATCAGAACCTTGTGCCCCTCCTTGGTCCGTTCTTCGAGCCACGCAATCTTGTCGGCGGGCTTCAACTCCGCATGCCAGTCGTCGATTCTGGATTCCTGGCCCGTCCGTTCGACCACGCCCGTCCTGTCACCAGAGAGAAGAGCTACGGCCAGCCCGCGCTGCTTCAGCGCAGCGATGGTCTCGGGCGCATCGCTGCGCATGGCATCGGCGAAACGGAAACGCACCGGCTGATCCTTGCCATGCCGGTACCAGACCTCGGCGCCCTCGCCTCCATCGCTGTCCGCACCACACCACGCCGCAGAGCCAAGCCGCTCCTCTCGTTGCGGCGTTGCCCGCATCAGGCCTTCGCCCGGCGTCTCCTCGATGCCACTCGCCGGGGCAACCGCACCAAGACGCCGTTCCGCTGCCTTTACGAGCGCCAGCGAATAGGGGTGCTTGCTCGTCGCGGCGAGAGCCGCCGCCGCAGCGAGGTCCGTATCGGAAATCTCCTCCCGATTAATGAGTTGCGCCTTGCCAAGCGTGAGCGTACCGGTCTTGTCGAACACCACCAGGTCGATTTCAGCGATGCGCTCCAACCCGTCCGGGGCCTTCAGCATCACGCCCCGCCGGAAAAGGCGGCTGGCGGCGGCGATTTGCACGGCAGGGACAGCGAGCGCCAGCGCGCATGGACAGGTGATGATGAGCACGGCGATGGCATAGGTGAGCGCCGTCTGCCAACCGGCCCCAGCGGCGAGCCAGCCAATGAAAGTCACCGCGCCCAAGATATGCACAGCAGGCGCATAGATCTGCGCCGCCCGGTCGGCGAGCCGCCGGTAGCGCGCCTTGCCCTGCTCTGCAGTCAACATGAGGCGGCTGATTTCGGCGAGCAATGTTGCATCGTCCGCGGCCGAGACCTCGACCTGTAAGACCTGCGCCAAATTGAGCGTACCGGCGTAAACCGGATCGCCGGTATTGACATTAGCTGGTGCGGTCTCTCCGGTAATCAAGCTCTGGTCCACCTGCCCGTGACCCGCCCGCACCAGGCCGTCGGCGACGACCCGCTCTCCGGACGCAACCAGCAGGAGGTCGCCGGGCCGCAACGCATGGGCAGCCACTTTCCGCTGCGTCCCATCCGCATCGATGACCGTAGCAATGCCGCCCTGAAGGCTGAGCAGGTTTTGCGCTTCACCGCGCGCGCGAACCCGCAAGGACTCGTCGAGATAGCGCCCGATAAGCAGGAAGAACAACAGCGCCACAGCCGCATCGAAATAGATCTGCTCGCTGCCGAGTATGGTCTGGTAGAGGCTCATGCCCGTCGCCAAGATGATGGCGAGGGAAATCGGCACGTCCATATTGAGGCGCCGCCCTTTAAGCGCGGCAAGCGCGGACTGGAAGAAGGGCTGTCCGGCATAGGCCACCGTCGGCAAGGCGATGAGCGCCGACAGCCAGCGGAACATGCCCGCCAAAGCCGGGTTCATGTCGCCACCCTCCCCGGACCACACGGCGATAGACAGGAGCATGATGTTCATGGCGGCGAAGCCCGCCACGGCCACCCGACGCAGCAGATATTTCTGCCGCGCATCACCGCGGCCTTGACCTTCCGCATCGACGGGCGCGGCAGTGAAGCCGATGCGGTCGAGAGCGGCAATCACGTCAACCTCGCCGGCCTGGACCGGGTCGTAGGTGACGGTCACTCGCTTGGCGGCAAGGGATGCCCGGGCGCTATCGACGCCGGAAACGCGCAGCGCCGCCCGCTCCACCGAGCGCAGGCAACCGCCGCAATGCATTTCCTCAACAGCAAGAGTGAGTGTGGCTGGCGCCGCTTCAAGAGTCTGCCCGGCAAGATCGCTGGGACGCGGCTGCGCCGTCATTGCGGGTCCGCGATGATGAGACGCCGCTTCATGCGGTAGATGGGAGCACCGCCGTCCCTCTGGCGTGAGGTGAGTTCGACCACCCAGTTCCCAGGCGCAAGCTTAAGATCGGCCGCATAGACGCCTTGCGAGATATCCTCGAACTCGACAGCGTGATCCTCTCTATCAGTGGCTGGGCGGCTAACCGTGGCGCTGTGTTTGAGACCACCCACCGGCTTTTCGGTGCCGTCGACGATGCGCAGCGATATGCGGTCGTTCTCGTCATCATAAGTGACCTCGGTTTGCCACCCGAGCATCTCCTGTTGCTCCGCCGCCGAGATCGTCTCGTTGTAGCGCAGCCCACTTTGATACGGATTGCGTTTGTCGCCGCCGCTGAATGTACCGACAGCGAAGTAAACGAGCACACCGTTAGCGACCAGCATCACGCCAAAAAACACGAGGAGGCCCATGAACACATGGCGCCCCTCGATGCCGTTGGCAAACCACCCTTCCGTACTCATCGCGGGGGCCCTTGGAATGTCGCCTCGTGCTCGGTCTGCGTACCATTGGCAATATCGGTGATGACGAAGGAAAATGCCGTGGCCGCGCCGGACAACGAGGCTACGCCCTGCTTGTTCAGCGTCAAATAGAGTCTTACCGACTGGAGCTTGTCCGGGGGCACCGGCACGACTGCCCCGCCCTCGTGGCCGATCAGGTCAAGCGTCGCCTCCGGCAGGCCATGCACACTGATTTTGAAGGCGCGGGGCAGATAGAGTTTGTTCAGCAGCTTGACGGTGTAGCCATTGCGCACGCCGCCGTCCGACAGCCGCACATAGAGCGGATTGCGATCCTGCAGAACATTCACGCCAAGCTCGGGCCTGAGCACCAAAGCAACGACCATAATGAGGCTGACGATCACCATGGCACCGGCGTAGAGAAGCACGCGCGGCCGCATTAGGCTGATGGGTTCGGCGCCCTTGTCGCCCGCGTCCAGGGTGCGCTCCGTGTCGTAGGCAATGAGCCCACGCGGACGGCCGATCTTATCCATGATCGTGTCGCACGCGTCGATACACAGAGCACATTGAATACATTCAAGCTGCGGCCCATCGCGAATATCGATGCCGGCCGGACACACGGCAACGCATTGCCGGCAATCGATACAATCGCCCCGATCCTCCCAGGACTGTCCGGCCTTGTGGGGGCCATGTGGCTCGCCCCGCCACGTACGGTAGGAGATCAGCAGCGAGTCCCGGTCGAACATCGCCCCTTGGATACGCGGCCACGGGCACATATAGACGCAGACCTGCTCGCGGGCGATACCGCCGAGAACATAGGTCGTCGCCGCGAAGATGCCCACAAAGAGGTAGGCCACCATCGGCGCGTCAAAATTCAGAAGCTGCCGGGCGAGCGTCGGCGCGTCGGCGAAGTAGAAGACGAACGCGCCACCGGTGGCCAGCGAGATCGCGATCCAGGAAAGATGCGTCGCCGTCTTCCGCCAAAGCGCCTCAAACGACCACTTATGTTTGTCGAGGCGAAGACGCGCGTTGCGGTCGCCTTGCCAGAAGCGCTCCACCGCTATCATCAGATCGGTCCACACCGTCTGTGGGCAGGTGTAGCCACACCACACGCGCCCCGCCACCGAGGTGATCAGAAACAGCGCGAGCCCAGCAAGCACCAGCAGGCCGGTGATGTAATAGAACTCCTGCGGCCAAATCTCGATGAAGAAAAAGTAGAACCGCTGCGCCGGAAAATCGATCAGGACGGCCTGGTCGGGAAGATAGGGACCACGGTCCCAACGCAGCCACGGCACGAGATAATAGATGCCGAGCGTCACGGCCATGACGATCCATTTGATCGTGCGAAACAGGCCGTGGGCTTCCTTCGGGTAAATTTTGACGCGAGAAGCATAGAGCGGCTTAACCTCACCGCTTTTGGTGGGTGCATCGCTTCGCACGACGCCAGGCGCGGCCTCCACGGGGCCAGACTCCCCGTTGCCGCACCTAGCAGGTGCGCTGTCTCGTTCCTGAAATTCGTCCATATTTATCGCAGGCAGCGAGGGTCTACTCGCCACCGCCCAGCGAATGCACGTAGATGGCAAGTTCCTTGACCGTCGCCGGATCGAGGCGCTCGTTCCAGGCGGGCATCATCCCGCCACGCGCATTGTTAATCGTTTCTACGATGCTCGCTTTGTCTCCACCATAGAGCCACAACTCGTCAGCCAGATTCGGCGCCCCGAGTTCCCGGTTGCCAGTCCCGTCCGCTCCGTGGCAGGCCGCACAATTGGTGGTGAACATCTCCCCGCCCCGCTCCGCCGCTTCTTGATCCTCGGCGTTCCCGGACAGCGAAAGCACATGCTCGGCGACATCGTTGACCTGCGGTGGCTGCAACATCCCCAGCCTGCCAAAGGCCGGCATCTGGCCATTGCGCGTGTCGGGGTGGTCGGCCCGAATACCATAGCGGATCGTTTGGTGAATGGCGTCGAGCGAGCCGCCCCACAGCCACGCATCGTCGCGCAGATTGGGATAACCGACCGCACCTTGCGCGCCACGGCCATGACAAGGCGCACAATTGTCGCCGAATGCGGCGGCGCCACCAGCCAATGCGAAGTTCAGAAGCTCAGGGTTGGCCTTGATTTCGGCGAGCTCATTGTTGGCAATCTGCTCCCGGAAACCGGCCTTTTCCGCTTTCGACTGCTCCAGTTGCTCCGCGACCACCGCACGCTGACTAAAGCCGAGCGTACCTTTGGTGTAGCTGGAGACCAGCGGCCAGGCTGGATATAGGATCCAATAAGCGATCGCCCAAACAATGCAGGCATACAACACATAGAGCCACCATTTCGGCAGCGGGTTGTTCAGTTCCTTGATGCCGTCCCAGTCATGGCCGGTCGTCTCGACATCCTCGGTTCTGTCGGAGTCTCTTTTGGCCATGGCTCAGTCGTCTTTCTCTTTCTTGGGCTCGGGATCCCCCTCAAGGGGCAGCTTCGCTGCTTCTTCGAAGCTCTTCTTGTTGCCGGGCCAGAACGCGTAGAGCAGAACCGCGGCAAACAAGCCGATAAAGAAAAGGAGCGCCACGATTTGGCTGATCGATGCCACTTGGTCATAGGTCATCGTTCAATCCTCACCTTAAGTTTGGTCCCGCCGCGTCAAATGTCGCGAAGTCGACCAGGGTTCCCAGCATCTGCATGTAAGCGATCAACGCATCGAGTTCGGAGACATAGCTCGGGTCGCCGTCGAACTGCCGCACCTGCGCCTTGGGATAGCGCGCAAGGAAGTCCTTGAGGGCCTCGGTATTGGCACCGGCCTGCAGTTCCAGATCAGCCTTGGCGTTCTCGATCATTTCGTCGCTATAGGGCACACCGACGATGGCGCTGGCCTTCAAATGCGCGCCGATATCGTCATAGTCGAGCTTGGTCTTGGCAAGGAACGGATAGCCTGGCATCACCGATTCCGGCACGACGGAGCGGGGGTCGATCATATGGGCCCGATGCCATTCGTCCGAGTACTTGCCTCCGAGCCTGGCAATGTCGGGACCCGTGCGCTTCGATCCCCATTGGAAGGGATGGTCGTACATGCTCTCGGCCGCCAGGCTGTAATGACCGTAACGCTCAACCTCATCTTTCAGCGAGCGGATCATTTGACTGTGACAGAGATAGCAGCCCTCGCGGACATAGATATTGCGACCGGCAAGCTCGAGCGGCGTGTAAGGCCGCATGCCTTGCACCTTCTCGATGGTCGAACTGAGCCAGAACAGCGGCGCGATCTCCACCAAGCCACCAATGGCGACGACGATGAGAATACCGATCACTAGAAGGATCGAGCTTTTCTCGACGACCTGATGCTTTTCCCAGTTCATCCGATCTTCCCCCTACTCGGCCGACGCGGAACGGAATTCAGGCGCCGCGGCGATACTCGGTTGGTCAGCCGCGTCGAGCGGCTCGTCGCCCCGTGCCGTACGCCACAGATTGTAGGTCATGAGCAAGGCGCCGATGAGGAACAGCAAGCCACCGGTCGCCCGGATCACATAGAAGGGATGCATCGCCTCGACGGTCTCGACGAAGGAATATTCGAGGAAGCCGAGCTGGTCGTAAGCGCGCCACATCAGACCTTGCAGAATGCCCGACACCCACATGGAGGTGATGTAGAGCAAGATGCCGAGCGTCGAGATCCAGAAGTGCCACTCCACCATGCGCTGCGAATAAAGCGCCTTGCGTTGCCACAGCCAGGGCACGAGGCAGTACAGCGCGCCGAATGTGATATAGGCGACCCAGCCAAGCGCACCGGAATGCACGTGCCCGATCGTCCAGTCGGTGTAATGCGACAGCGCATTCACCGACCGAATGCTCATCAACGGTCCCTCAAATGTGGACATGCCGTAGAAGGCGACGGCCACGACGAGAATTCGGATCACGGGGTCGGTCCTGAGCTTGTCCCAGGCACCCGACAGCGTCATCAACCCGTTGATCATTCCGCCCCAAGACGGCATCCACAAGATGATCGAGAACGTCATGCCCAGCATCTGCGCCCAATCGGGCAACGCCGAGTAATGCAGATGGTGGGGACCAGCCCATATGTAGATGAAGATCAACGACCAGAAATGGACGACCGACAACCGGTAGGAATAGATCGGCCGTTCGGCGCGCTTCGGCACGAAGTAATACATCATGCCAAGGAAGCCGGCGGTGAGGAAGAACCCGACCGCGTTATGGCCGTACCACCACTGGGTCATGGCGTCTTGAACGCCGGAGTAGATGACGTAGCTCTTCGAGCCGAGGAGCGATATCGGCACCGCCAGATTGTTGACGATATGCAACATGGCGACGGTGACAATGAAGGCGAGATAGAACCAGTTGGCGACGTAGATATGAGGCTCGCGCCGCTTCGCCAGCGTGGCGACAAAGACTAAGAAATACACGACCCAAACAAGCGTGAGCCAAATGTCGACATACCATTCCGGCTCGGCATACTCCTTCGACTGGGTAACGCCGAGGATGTAGCCCGTCGCGGCGAGCACTAAGAATAGCTGATAGCCCCAGAACACGAACCACGGCGACCATTTGCCCGCGAGCCTAGCGCGGCACGTGCGCTGCACGACATACAGGGATGTAGCGATCAGGGCGTTGCCGCCAAAGGCGAAGATGACGGCGGACGTATGCACCGGACGCAAGCGGCCGAAATTCGTCCAGGGAAGATCGAGATTTAGGACCGGAAACGCCAACTGCCAGGCGATGACGTCGCCGATGAGGAAACCAGCTATGCCCCAGAAGATTGTGGCAATAACGCCAGCCCGCACCACGCCGTCGGCATAGCTCGTCGCGTCATGGGCCTCTTTCTTCTCGATGACTTGCGTGAGGATATAGAGAAAAGCGAGGCCTGCGGCGCCGAACAGAAGACAGCCGTGAAAGGCCATGGCGCGGTCTTCGCCGCCAATGGCCAAAATGGCGCCTATGACAACGAGAATGCCCGCAGCCCCCAGCGCCAAGAAATCCGAAAACGCCTTCCACTCGTCACGCTGGAGCGTTGCAGCCATTCGCATATCCCTTCTATGGCCAGCAATGCGCTAGCCCAGCGAGTCGAACCTTGACCAAGATCAAACTCCCGATCGACAGACCTTCGAGACAGCATCCCGCTATCGGCCTGGCGTTGCAACAGCGCTCACTTCTAGGGCGAAGACCAAGCAAAGGACAACCAGCGGTCCGCACAGGGGTTGTGCGATCTAACTTCCTCTGGTCATCCCTACCCCTTATGATGGTGGGATTCTCAGTGGGGCGATATGCGACTTTTTATTGGGATCATACTCGGCGCGTTACTCACGATTATCGGCGTCTACATTGTCGATTTTGGAGCCGACGGCGTAAAGCAACGCTCTATGGTGAATTGGGACGTGGTTGGCGAACGGGTGAACAACCTCACCGGCGGCGCACAGACGGTCTGGGCCGACTTCACGCACCAGATGACCGGACCCCAATAAGCCCGCTCCTCGTCAAATTTCTTTGGAATCCACGCCGATCGCGACGAAGCGGCGCGCGCGCTATTCGCTCCCTTCGACGAAGGCGCTGGCCGCTTGGCTCTAATGGGCTGGGTGGTGCTTTGGTCTTCGAGGACTTCGTGTGCCAAAGCGTGGTTGGCGGAGACGGGGACCGCCTATCTCGTGTCTCCCACTGTCCCACATTGTCCTGCCGTCCTTGAAAATCAACGACTTTATGTCTTGCATTGTCCCGTACTGTCCCTATATAT
>JAGPVD010000166.1 GCA_018067145.1 Methyloceanibacter sp. | reverse complement strand
CAGCAAGCCGGACTATGCCCTTGCCGCCAAGTGGTATGCCGAGGCTGCCGCTTACGGTGTCGCCGATAGCCAGTTCAATCTCGGCATTTTGGCCGAGCATGGCCTCGGCACGACCAAGAACCTGGCGGACGCCTATAAGTGGTTCTCGCTGGCCGCCGCCAGAGGCGACGCCGAAGCGGCCAAGCGGCGCGAAGTCGTCAAGGCGCAGCTGGCTCCGGCCGCACGCGCGAAGGCCGAGAACGCCGTAAAGGGCTGGAAAGCCAAGAAGGCACTATCGGAGGCCAATGAGGTGACCGGTCAGACTGACTGGGTCGCAACGGTGTCGGCCGCAAGAAACACCTCGCTTGTGACCCGCGCCCAGACGCTTCTCAACAAGCTCGGCTACAAGGTGGGCAAGGCGGACGGGGTTATGGGCAGCCGTACACGGACGGCGATCAGGCTGTTCCAGAGCCGCTACGGCCTTGGCGAGACCGGCGAGGTCTCCGCCCAGCTGGTCGCCAAGCTCGAAGGCCTGACCAGCTAGCGCCAAAGGCGGATTTGGCCGGGGCACGGTCTGCCCCACAAGTTTGCCAGCGCTTTCCCTTCAAAAATTCATGACATTTCGGAAAGCGTGGGCCTAATACATTGACAGTCTGGCGCGCGGCGAACAGTTTGCCAGAACGCCCGCCAGCCAATGTTCGCCCGATGATTCAGATCTATCTGCCCATTGCCGAAATCTCAGTGAACCTCGTGGTTATGCTGGGCCTCGGCGCGACGGTCGGCTTTCTCTCAGGCATGTTTGGGGTCGGTGGCGGCTTCCTGCTCACCCCGCTTCTGATGCTCTCTGGCATTCCCCCGGCGATTGCCGTGGCCACGGGCGCCAATCAGATCGTCGGCACGTCAGTCTCGGGCACGCTGGCCCAATGGCGCCGGGGCAATGTCGACCTACGTATGGGCTTCGTGCTGATCGTAGGCGGCGTGGCGGGCGCCGTCGTCGGCGTGATCCTCCTCAAGATCCTGCGTGAGCTTGGCCAAGCCGGCCTGATGATCTCCCTGACCTACGTGGCCTTTCTCGGGACCATCGGCGCCATGATGCTGTGGGAGAGCGTCAACGCCATCCGGCGGGCGCGGGCCGGGGAGCCCCTGTCGGCGCGCCGTTCGGGACAGCATAATTGGATTCACGGCCTGCCGTTTAAGATGCGCTTTCCGCGCTCCCGACTCTATATCAGCGCCATTCCGCCCCTGGTCATCGGTTGTGTCGTCGGATTGCTGGCCTCGTTTCTCGGTGTCGGCGGCGGATTCATCATGGTGCCGGCGCTGATCTACCTGCTGCGCATGCCAACCAACGTCGTCATCGGCACCTCGATCTTTCAGATCATCTTCATCACCGCCATCGTCACCCTGCTGCACGCGACGTTCAATTACACGCTCGACATCATGCTCGCCTTCCTTCTGATCATTGGCGGCGTCATCGGCGGTCAGTTCGGCGTGCGCGCGGGTCAGAAGCTACGCGGCGAACAACTGCGCGCGCTGTTGGCGCTGATGGTGCTCTGTGTCGCCTTGCGCATCCTGTTCGATCTCGTGCTGACGCCGTCCGACCTGTTCAGCATCGTCCCAGTGGCGGGGCTGTGATGGCGATGGGGACCACAATCATCCGTCTTACCGCCATCCTCCTCGCAGTGTCGTTGACACCCGCTTTGGCGCAGAAGACGGCGCCCGCCGAAGACCCGGCAAGCCAGGAGCAGGTCCAGTCGGACGTCTCCACGCGCGAGATCGCCATCCAATCGAACTTCACCGGCGTCGAAATCCTCATCTTTGGCAGCGTCGACTTCAGCGACTCGCGAACCCCAGGCGAAGGAGCCTACGACGTGATCGCGGTCGTGCGCGGACCGGACGAGCCGATCATCGTCCGAAAGAAGGAGCGCGTCGCCGGCATCTGGGTGAATGGCCCAGGCAAGACCTACGGCGACGTCCCGGGATTCTATGCCGTGCTTTCCACGCGCCCGGTCAGAGCCATCGCTTCGGACGAGGCGCTGCAAGAACTCGGCATCGGTCTCATCGATCTGGACTTTGGGCGGGGCACCGCCAGCAGCACCCCAGAGCAGGCCTATCGCTCGGCCATGATCCGGCTGAAAAAAGAAAAGCAGCTATTTCAGGAGCACGATGACGGCGTGACCTTTATTGGCCGGAGTCTGTTCCGCGGGACCGTAGCGCTGCCTGTCAACGTCCCCACGGGCCGCTACACTGTTGACGTCTATCTGTTCCGGGATGGCGAGGCGGCCAGCAATAGCCAGGGATCTCTCATGGTGACGAAGGCCGGTATCGAGGAAATTCTCTACGACCTGGCCTTCAAATATCCATTCATTTACGGCCTGCTGGGCGTCATCATCGCTGTGATGTGCGGGCTCGTCGGGTGGTTCGCCTTCCGCCGCGACTAATATCTAGTCCGGCAGGAGCAGGCTGCCGAGCACGGGATAGACGTCGTGCCGCCCCATCATCCAGGCCTCAAGCTGGTGGCGCCGGAAAAACGGATGAAAGGCCTCGTCCAGCACGTTCAGGCCTCCTGCATAGGCGCCGAAGGCTGGCATCACCAAGCGATTGCCGTCGGTGACGAAGCAGCGCCGCCTGACCACCGTGCCACGCCGCGATATGCGGGCCACCGGGTGCAGATGCCCTACGATCTCGCGGCCCGACCCAGCCTCGGACGGCTCATGCCGCAGCGTCACACCAGAAATGCTTAATGTGCCGCAGACCGTGCCGCCAATGCTCGCCGGCAGATGAGGGTCGTGGTTGCCGCAAATCCAATACCAATCGCGCCCCGTCTGGAGCTCGAGCAGAAGGGCGAGGTCGTCTGCGACCAAATTGTCGGCGCCCTCGCTGCGATGGAAGCTATCACCAAGCGCGACCACGCGGGCTGGGTTGACCTTGGCGAGGAGCTTGCCGAGGCGCGAAAGCGTAGAACGCGTATCGTAAGGCGGCAGCAACATGCCGAGCGCGGCGTATGCGACCCCTTTTTCAAAATGAAGATCGGCAACGAGAAGCGTGTCCTCCGCTTCCCAATAAAGCGCGCCCGCGGCCAGTGGCTTCAGCACATGGCCTGACACCTCCACATGGGAGCGAAGTGTCGGCGCCGTTTCCGGCATGAGATTGGGCCTAGCGCGCAGCATGTTTCCCCAATGCTTCAGAGACAAGTTCCTCGGCAGTCTCACGCAACAATGTGTCGCCAACGTCACCGGGGACTTTTTCCCGTCCGATCTCAAGCATGACCGGCACGGCGAGCGGCGAAACATGGCTCACCTCACTATGCCTGATTCGTCCGCCTATCCTTTTCAAGAATTGCCCGAGACGGCCTACATCGATAAGGCCGGTCGCGGCATCAGCAAACGCAGCCTTAAGCAGAACATGGTCCGGCTCGTGCTGACGCAACACATCGTAGACGAGGTCGGATGAGACCGTCATTTGGCGGCCGGATTTTTCCCGGCCCGGATGACGGCGCTCAATCAAACCGGAGATGATGGCGCAGATGCGGAACGACCGCTTCATCAGATTCGACTCGGCGAGCCAGGCGTCGAGGTCGTCGCCCAGCATGTCCTCATCGAAGAGTTGTGCGAGGTCGAACCGACCGGAGCGCGCCATCTTGCTCATATCCTTGAGCCCCCAAATGGCCAGAGCATATTCGTTAGCAACGAAGCCAAGGGGTGCGACCCCTGCCCGCTCCAGACGCCGGGTGAGCAACATGCCAAGGCTCTGATGGGCGAGCCTGCCTTCGAACGGGTAGCAGACGAGATAATACCTTTGCCCGCGCGGGAAGGTCTCGATCAGCATCTCGTCGGCAGCAGGCACAAAAGAGAATTCGTCTTGCAGGTGCAACCAGTCTGAGACTTGCTCCGGCAGCTTGGACCACGCGCCCCGCTCGGCCAGCATGTGCCGCACCCGGTCGGCCAAATATGTGGAGAGTGGGAACTTGCCGCCTTCATAGGCGGGCACCTTGGGGTCGGCGGCGTGGGCGCGGGTGACGATGGCGTCCATCTCGCGCAAGCCCTCGAAGCGCAACACCTCGCCGGCGAACACGAAGGTGTCGCCGGAGCTTAGCTGCTCGATGAAATGCTCCTCCACCTCGCCAAGAATACGCCCCCCAGCCAGCGTGCCCTTTGCCCTCAGCGCACCGCCCTTGAGCCGCGCCAGGCGCACACGCAGCATCGGCGCCTCGACGATGGTGCCGACATTGAGGCGGTATTGCTGGGCGATGCGTGGATTGGAGACCCGATACGCGCCGTCTGTCATCTGCCGTAGCTTGGCGTAGCGGTCGTAGTTCGCAAGCGCATAGCCGCCCGTGGCGACGAAGTTCAGAACTTGGTCGAAGCCTTCGCGGGTGAGATCACGATAAGGCGCGGCGCTAGCCACTTCCTGGTAGAGCGCTTCTGGCTGAAAGGGCGCCGCACAAGCCATGCCCAACACATGCTGGGCCAGCACGTCCAGCGCGCCAGGTTTCGACGGCGGGGTGTCCTGGGCGCCCTCCGCCGCCGCCTCCAACGCCGCCTGACATTCCATGACTTCGAACTTGTTGGCCGGCACAAGCAGCGCCTTGCTCGGCTCATCGAGCCGATGGTTGGCGCGGCCTATGCGCTGGGTCAGCCGGCTGGCGCCCTTGGGCGCACCCACATTGATGACGAGATCGACGTCGCCCCAATCGATGCCGAGATCGAGCGTCGAGGTGCAGACAACCGCGCGGAGCTTGCCCGCGACCATCGCTGCCTCGACTTTTCGGCGCTGGCCCACATCGAGGGAACCGTGATGCAGCGCGATGGGGAGGTTGTCGTCATTGCAGCGCCACAGCTCATGAAACAACATCTCGGCTTGGGAGCGTGTATTCACGAACATCAGCGATAGGCGGTGCGTCTTGATCGCCTCATAGATTTCTGGCAGCGCATAGCGGGCGGAGTGTCCCGACCAGGGGAGTTCGTCGCGCGACTTGAGAATGGTGATATTGGCATCGATCCCGCCGTTCGCCGTGACGATCTCGGCGTGCTCTGTCTTCTCCCTATGCGGCACCAGGAACGCCGCAAGCTCGGACGGCTGCGCCACCGTGGCGGAGAGACCTATGGCC
>JAGPVD010000157.1 GCA_018067145.1 Methyloceanibacter sp. | reverse complement strand
GGCAATCACTGCGGCGACGGCGATACGCACGTTCATGGATGGCCCCTCTAGAGGTCTGAGACCCACAGCGGAAGGATGCCCCGTTTGGCTCTCCTGGGCAATCTTGCCGGGCAATAGCCCCGTCTTAGGGGCTCTCAAGCCCTCGGGGCCATTTGCCTCTTTTCCGGCCCATGCTATTCACCTTCGAAAGACCTCAGGGAGTAGATATGAAAGAAGTCCTCGAAGAGCTTGAAATCCGCCGCGAGAAGGCCCGGGCCGGAGGCGGGGCCAGGCGGATCGAGACGCAGCATAAGCGCGGCAAGCTCACGGCACGCGAGCGGCTGGAGCTTCTGCTCGATGGCGGCTCGTTCGAGGAGTTCGACATGTATGTCGAGCACCGCTGCACCGAATTCGGCATGGAGGGCGCCAAGGTGCCGGGCGATGGCGTGGTCACCGGCTGGGGCACCATCAATGGCCGGGTCGTCTATGTCTTCGCCAAGGACTTCACCGTGTTCGGCGGCTCGCTGTCGGAAGCCCACGCTAACAAGATGACCAAGGTCCAGGACATGGCGCTCAGGAACCGGGCGCCGGTTATCGGCCTGTTCGACGCTGGCGGCGCGCGCATCCAAGAGGGCGTGGCCGCGCTTGGCGGTTATGGCGAGGTGTTCTTGCGCAATGTGATGGCGAGCGGCGTCATCCCGCAGATCAGCGTCATCATGGGCCCGTGCGCTGGCGGTGACGTATATTCGCCGGCCATGACCGACTTCATCTTCATGGTCAAAGACACCTCCTACATGTTCGTCACTGGCCCCGACGTGGTGAAGACGGTGACCAAGGAAGAAGTGACGGCGGAAGAACTCGGCGGCGCCGTGGTGCACACCACTAAGTCGTCCATAGCCGATGGCGCCTACGACAACGACGTTGAGACGCTGTTGCAGATGCGCCGCC
Source organism: Methyloceanibacter sp. (assembly GCA_018067145.1). GTDB lineage: Bacteria > Pseudomonadota > Alphaproteobacteria > Rhizobiales > Methyloligellaceae > Methyloceanibacter. Next base: position 27,912 of record JAGPVD010000157.1, on the reverse strand, counting down.
TGATGGACTTCTTGCCGGAGAGCAATTTGTCCGGCGTGCCCGAGCTGCCGACGCGGGATCCTTGGGATCGGCTCGAGCCATCGCTCGATACGCTGATCCCTGACAACCCGAACACGCCTTACGACATCAAGGAGCTGATCCAGAAGGTCGTGGACGAGGGCGACTTCTTCGAGATTCAGGAAAGCTACGCGCGCAACATGGTGGTGGGCTTTGGGCGCATGGAAGGCCGTAGCGTCGGCGTCGTCGCCAATCAGCCGATGTTTCTCGCCGGCGTGCTCGACAGTGATGCCTCCCGCAAGGCGGCGCGCTTCGTCCGCTTCTGCGATTGCTTCAGCATTCCGCTGGTCACGTTCGTCGATGTGCCGGGCTTCCTGCCCGGCACCGACCAGGAATACGGCGGCCTGATCAAGCATGGCGCCAAGCTGCTCTTCGCCTTTACCGAGGCCACGGTACCGAAAATCACGGTCATCACGCGCAAGGCCTATGGCGGCGCCTACGACGTCATGTCGTCGAAGCATATCCGCGCGGACCTTAACTATGCCTGGCCTACGGCCGAGATCGCCGTGATGGGCGCCAAGGGCGCGGCGGAAATCCTGTATCGCTCCGAGCTTGACGATCCGGAGAAAATCCAGGCGCGCATCGACGAATATCAGAAGCGCTTCGCCAATCCCTTCGTTGCGGCAGAGCGGGGCTATATCGACGAAGTGATCATGCCTCAGGGCACGCGGATGCGGGTTTGCCGGGCGCTACAGATGCTGCGCAACAAGCATGTCGAGAACCCCTGGAAAAAGCACGACAACATTCCGCTCTAGACGGGGGCTGTATTCATCGGCAGAGATCGCACGAAGCGCGCGGCATAAACCTCTGCGAGCTCGGAAAATAGGTTGCCTCTACTGCAACGCCTCTCTCAGTGGTGTTCCGCTTGAGGATGAGGGCGGCTTGATGCCGAGCCGGACCGCTAGTGTTGGCGCCACATCCACTGGATGCACGGTCCGATAGACAGTCTTGGCTGGAATTCCCGGGCCTGAAAAGATGATTGGGACGAAGGTGTCATATCGCCAGGGTGACCCATGCATCACGGCAATGGGGCCTTCGTCGAACAAGAACCAATATGGTTCTTGGACAATATAGATATCGCCAGAACGCTCGGGATGATGATTATTCCTTATTTTACGTAGCAGAGGCGTGTCCGGCATCTTTCGTAGGGCACGGCTGGGTACGGCCAGAGCGATGCCTTTCGTCTGCGTCAACGCATCGGCCACCGTTTGCTCCACCAATGAGCGGTCGAGATTGGCGGCGGCGATGACCTCGTCATTGAGATAGAGGTAGGGGCGGAAAAACTGTTTGGCGAGATTGGTTACACCTAGGCGGTCAAGCGCGACCTGATTGACGGTCTTGATCACGTCGTCGGTATGAATGCGCCCAACATCGAGGCCTCTCTCGGCCATGAACTCGGGCATTTCTGCCATGCCGTGATCGGCGGACAGTACGATCAGCGTATGCTCCAGTCCGACCTTTTCATCCACGAAGGTGAGGAGGTCCTCTAGCGTCCGATCAAGCTGCAGGATGATGTCCTCATTCTCCAGGCTGGAGGGGCCGAAGAAGTGATTCACGGCGTCAACTGAAGAAAAGCCAACCGCTAGATAATCCGGGATATCGTCGTGCCCCAGTCCCTCGTTTTCGATGAGGGCCTTGGCAAAGTCATTGGTCAGTTGGTCACCAACAGGGCCAATGAATAAGAGGCTCGGGAACAGGTTGCCTTCCGCAGTGCCGTAGGGGTGGGGAAAGGTGCGACCATAGCCCTTCAGGTCAGTTTCGTAGGACCGGTCATCAAATTCGGCCAACAAGTAGGTGGAGGGTTCGTTCAAGAGGCTCCACGATTTGCCGGAATGAGACTCGGCGTGTCGTTTGGCGTTCCACTCGGCCACCCACTCTGGGTAAGCATCGTAGTAATAGCTGCTGGTCTCATAGTCACCGGTATTGCTGGAATACCAGAAGGCCTTTCCTGCGTGCCCCGCCATAGAGACAGAACTACGATCTTTGCCCGCGACAGCAAATATTTTTGGACGACCCGCATGGTGAACCGCAAGCTCATCAGAAAAGGTCGAAGCCAAAATGGAGACTGGAGAGCGTCCTTTCGTCCGAGCGATCGTCTGAGCCGGGTCCAGCTGCTTGGCCTCGACCTTCTCTTCGCGGGTCGGCAACGGTGGGCTGTCGGAGTCTTCGATATTGTAAGAGAGTTCACCGGATTCACGGTCGAACCAAACATTGCCTACCATCCCGTGTTGGGAAGGGTAGGCGCCCGTCGCCAGGGTCGCGTGGCCAACGATAGTCTCGGTGTTGGCATGGCTGTAATGAGCGTTGGCAAAGACGGTGCCTGTGTCCAGAAGGTAGCGGAAGCCCCCCTCGCCAAACCGATCACCATAGCGGCTCAGCATATCTCCCCTGAGACCATCGACAGTGATTTGCAGCACAAGCTTGATTGGTGGTCTTTCCTCCGCGCTGGCTTGGCTAAGGCCCGCCGCCAATAGCAACGCCATCGCTGCAAAGTTGGCTGCTACGAGCCTATTGATCGATTTCATCATTTTTCCCCTAACGATGGCACCTTTGAGAGCATAGCAAAGATTGTGGGTTGCGGATCTAGCCGCACTGCCTCGTAACGGGTGCCCCTCACCAAAGTCTGCCTTTGGCACATTCCGCTGTGAGTGTTGCCCGCCTGCAATTGTCGCGGGGGCTCGGCTCGTATATCAACAGGCGCTTCAAGCTTATCTAACGAGGAAGAACGAAATGCGTCTGGGGGCTGGTGGCTGGATTCTGGCCGGTTGTGTTGCGTTGATGTCGCAGAGTGCCCTTGGCGTTAGTCTGTCGGCCGCACTCAAAAACTATTACGCTGAATATGAGATTGTCCTGGAATGCGAGGAGCAGGACGAGATTTCGGAAGCCGACGGCGATCTAGCCGAGGCGGCGATCGATAAGATCGAGATGCATTATTTGAAGCGCGACTCCTCCATCGATAAGGAGCGCCTGCTGGACCGGGCCGCCGCCGATAAGGACGAGGGCTTCAGGATCATGGCGCGGAGCGGTGGCGGTCTTCGGCCCTATTGCCGTCAGTCGTTGCGGGAGCTTCTGATCAAGGCCAAGGAGATCGGTCCAGTCGCCAGCGGGCAGTAAGAGCTCGCTTTCCGCACACGAGGAAAGGAGTGGCCATGGCTACGCGTTCCGGGTTTCTAAAACTCGCTCTGTTGGGGTTTGCCGCTCTGGCTGTGGCGCCGGCGCTGGCGGAGACGCCCGTGGCGACAGCGACGTTCAAATGCGCCAAGGCTAAGTCCATCACGGCGACCTTTTATGCCGATAAAGTCGACCTCAAGCTCAGCGATGGCCGCACCACGGCGCTGCCCCAAGTGATCTCGGGATCAGGCGCGCGCTACGCCAATGCCGACGAGAGCTTTGTATTTTGGAACAAGGGCAACACCGCCTTCGTTACCGAAGGCGCGGACCAGACCACGAGTTTTGCGGACTGCGTTGCTCCAAAGTAAACGGCAATTCCGTCTAGGCGTTGAAGCAAAGACGGACTAGCACGTGTCATGGCACCGCCGCCCCTTCTCCTTCTCAAGGACATCTCGCTGTCCTTCAGCAACACCCCGTTGCTGTCCGACGCTGTGTTGTCGATCGGGCAGGGCGACCGCCTTTGCTTGGTGGGCCGCAATGGCTCAGGCAAATCAACGCTGCTGAAGATCGCCGCCGGCATGATCGATCCCGATGACGGCAGCCGCTTCATTCAGCCTGGCGCCACCATCCGCTATTTGCCCCAAAGCCCAGACCTGTCCGGCTATGCCACCACAGGAGCCTTCGTCGAAGCGGGGCTTGGCCCGGGCGATGACCCGCATCGCGCGCGCTATCTGTTGGAGAGCCTAGGGCTCACTGGCGATGAATCGCCTGCAAATTTGTCGGGCGGCGAGAGCCGGCGTGCGGCATTGGCTCAGGTGTTGGCCCCGGACCCCGACATTCTGCTGCTGGATGAGCCCACCAACCATCTCGACGTGGCAGCGATCGAGGGATTGGAGACGGTGCTCAAGGCCACCCGTTCAGCCTTGGTGCTGATCAGCCATGACCGGCGTTTTCTGGAGAATCTTTCGCAAGCGACGGTGTGGCTCGATCGCGGCATCACCAGGCGGCTCGAACAGGGCTTCGGCGCGTTTGAGGCGTGGCGGGACGGCATTCTTGAAGTAGAAGAGACCGGCCGTCACAAGCTCGACCGGAAGATCGTCCGGGAGGAACATTGGCTGCGCTATGGCGTCAGCGCCCGGCGGAAGCGCAATCAGCGCCGTCTCGAGAGCCTGTTATCGCTTCGCGGCGAGCGCACGGTCGCCAAGCGGAACCGCGCGCAGGCCGACGTGAAGATGTCGGCCCATGAGGCGAACGAGACCGGGCGGAAAGTCATCGAAGCGCGGGGTATCGCCAAGAGCTATGGCGATCTGGTTCTGGTGCGTGACTTCAACATCAAGATCGCCCGTGGCGACCGGGTTGGTCTCGTTGGGCCGAACGGCGCCGGCAAGACGACGCTCATCAATATGCTCACCGGTGCGCTTGCACCTGACGCTGGCCGCGTGAAGCTCGGCACAAATCTCGAAGTGGCGACGCTTGATCAACGGCGCGAACAACTCGACCCTGAGAGAAGCGTCTCCGCGACTCTGACCGGCGGGAGTAGCGACACGGTGATCATCAACGGGGAAGTGCGTCACATCATCAGCTACATGAAGGATTTCCTATTTCAGCCCGAGCAGGCGCGCACGCCCATCAAGGCGCTGTCGGGCGGCGAGCGGGGCAGGTTGATGCTGGCCGTGGCGCTGGCGCACCCGTCTAATCTTCTGGTTCTCGATGAGCCCACCAATGATCTCGATCTTGAGACGTTGGACGTGTTGCAGGAGATGCTGGCGAGCTATCCGGGAACGGTGCTGCTGGTCAGCCATGACCGCGATTTTCTCGACCGCACGGTCACCTCGGTCATCGCTTCAGAAGGTGAGGGGCAGTGGATCGAATATGCCGGCGGCTATACCGACATGGTGGCGCAGCGGGGGCATGGCGTCGGCACGCCGCAGCGAGACAGGCTGGCGACGAAGAGTGGCGTGCGAGTATTATCGTCGGCAAAATCCGCGCCTGCATCTCGGAAGCGCCTGAGCCCCACCGATCAGCATCGGTTGAAGACAGCGCCGAAACAGATTGCCAAGCTCACGCAAGAGATTGGCCGGCTGGAGCAAGTGCTCGCCGATCCGGACCTCTATACGAAGGACCGCGACGCGTTCACGTCGGCGGGGGACGCGTTGAACAATGCGCAAGCCGAGCTTGCCGCGGCGGAAGAAGACTGGTTGCGGCTTGAGATGCTGCAAGAGGAGATCGAGGCGGACGTTGGCGCAACCGTTGCGCACTGAGGCGCGACGGTCCAGATCGGTTGCTCAGCTTTGGTGCGTTAGGCGGATGCGCTCCGTGAGGCGAACAGCCCGTAAAGCCAGCCCATGCCGGCGCCGAAGGCTCCTAGGATCAGCAAGACGGAGACGATGAGCTTCGGATCGCCGCCGAAGAAGAGCGGGAAGCGGCCCGTGATCAGCGGTACCAGAATAAAGACGCCGATGATTGCTGGTCCGACGATGCCGAAGACCAGGCCTCTGACCGTCACGCTGCGGCCTGGGATGCAGCTGACGCTGAGGGCGAAGAGAACGCCCCAGAGCCCGCCCCAAAATGCGTCACTGAGGAGCTGCGGAAGGCCGGTCATTGCTGCCGGCTCCATGGACCAGGGGATGCGCGGAAAGAGACCTAGCTCAAGCAAGAGGAAATTCACGACCTCATGCACCGTCATCACGGCGATGGCGCCGGCAATGAACCCGCAGATCAGGTTCCTCAGCGATACGTTAGTCATGCTGCGCCTCTCCCCCTTTAGGTGTCGGTCCGTCCAATTGACGACACGATCTCCCTTTACAGAGCGAAGGCCCTTGGAAGTGTTGCTGAGACGACTATATACTGCTGGAAATTCTAAAGGTGCTCATGATGTCTACAAAACTTCTATCGGCGTGTGTCCTGGCGACGGCTTTTACAGTGGCCTCCTATCCTGTGGCGGCGGAAATCACTGCGGCGACCAAGACGGCCTGCAAGCGCGACTATAAGCGGTTCTGCGGCGTCTATGGGCTCGATGACCCGGGTCTTCGCAAGTGCATGGATAAAGTCGGTCGCAGCCTTTCCAAGGTGTGCGTCAAGGCGCTGGTGAGATCGGGCGAAGTCACCAAGGCACGCGCAACGCAGCGCTGGCGCCACAAGGTAGACTAGTTTCCGAGCCGCCTTCGCTTATGCGTTGGTGGGTTTGATGGAAACCGGCAATCTCAAGAATTTTTGGAACACGTCTAAAGAATGCGCCCGCCCCTGTGAGGGAGCGTGCGACATCCTAAGCGGCTATGCGTGTTGTGGCGGCGATGCGCGGCTAATCGTCGTCGCCGTCATCATCGTCGTCATCGGCCATTGCGGCGGCTTTCTTACCTGCTGCCGGGGCATCGGTTGAATCGACAATGATCTTGCCGACGACGCCCCGTTCCATCAGGCCTTTGGTGCCGAATTCGTAGGTGCCCGGCCGGATGGCGACGAAGAACAGTTCGGCTTCGCCACCATTTTCGAATTCGATTTCGTCGACCGTCACGGCCTTGATCTCGACTCCGCCAACCTCGATCTTACGGATCCAAATGTTGCGGATGAAGGCCGGGGCGACGAAGGCATACTCGGTCAGGTCCGAGGCCTTGATCTTCCAGCGATAGCCCTGGCCAACCTTCAGCCGGTATTCCATGGGCTCCATCCGGGAGCTGTCTTTATCCACTCCAAGAATGAGCGGCTTCAGGCGTTCGAGATAGTGGACCGAGGGGTCCAGAATTTGGGCTTGGGCCGACTGCCCCACCGTTGAGAAGGTGAGGGCGAATGCGGCGAGAGCGGCAAGAACGAAGAGTCTTGGCATTGCGTTTCTTTCCTATTCTAGGCTTGCAGAACATCCAGGCTTTAAGGAACCTGGGGGGATGTTATGCGTTTCCGTCACGCTCACCTACAAGACGATTCACAAATTTCCTTGCCAGATTGACTAAATTTGTTGCCAATCTTTCCTGGTTCCCCTGCAGGTAAAGCCCCTTGCAGCGCAAAAGGTTCAGGCGGTTTTTTCCCAAGCTTTGGCTGGAATCCATAGATTTGCTTGCCTCGAAGGTGCCTGCCATTAGCAAGACACAAACCATCGCCATGACAGAATCACGTAGTTAGGGCGCTGGCGCGCAGCCTCTTAAGGGATCGGGAGAGCGCTAGAGCCATGTGATGCGGCGGAGGGGGATTCCGTTGAGTGATCTTTATAAAGTTCTGGGCCTGAAGCGGTCGGTGGGCCGGAAAGACATCCACAAGGCCTATCGGCGCAAAGCCAAGACCGCGCACCCCGACAGTGGCGGTACAGTCGAGGCCTTCATCGAGTTGGTCACGGCCTATGCCGTGTTGTCCGATGCAAAAACGCGCGCCAAATACGACGAAACCGGTGAGTTTGAGACGCCGCGGCCTGACAATTTCGATGGCGCCGCCATTGAGATCATCGCCGAGAAGCTTGGCCTGGTCATTCACGCGGAGCACGATTTGGCGGCCATGGACGTTGGCGCCCTGATCAAACAGGCTATTCGCCAGGATATCGCCGACCGCGAGGGAAGCGTCACTCATCAGAAGCGGGCGGCCGAGCGGCTGGCGGCTTTGCGCGCCCGAACGACGCACAAGACGCAAGGCGAAGGGATCTTGGTGACGCGTGTGCTCGATTGGCACGAGGTCGCCATCCAAAACCGCATCAAGAAGCATGAAGAGGCGGTGCAATTCTTGGAGCGGGCGCTTGAGATCCTGCAGGACTATTCGTTTGCGGATAGCCCAGGTGCGGCCGAGGCCGAGGAAGTGACCGGGGCCCTGAACGACATCTTGGTGGCCCTCGACGAATTGGCGGCGGTGCTCAATACCAGCCCCAGCCGGGCCGATGCGATGCCTCAAGGGGCAGCCCCGACCGCATTTGGCTAGCCAACTCGGCCTAGCCCTAGGGGTGGCCGAAAGGGGCCATTTCGCTGTAAATTCCAGCTCTAGTGTCTCTGGAGGGTAGACGTGCGTCGGATTTTCCTCATTGCCGTCCTTTATTTCACGGCCCAAGCCATGAGCTTGGGCGGCCTTGCGTATGCCGAGGAGAGCGAAAAGCCTGAGGCGTTTCAAACGGCGCCATCCGTAGCGGGACCTGGGGCCGAACCAGCCCCTGCGGCCACCACCACCGAAGCGCCGGTCACCCAAGCTCCCGTGTCCGAAGTTGAGACGGTCGAGGTGGCGGCACCGTCGTTACCACCACACCCAGTCGTGGTGATCGTCCGCGAGAAGTTGGCCAGTCCGGAGACAAAAAAGGTCGCTTCGGCTGCCGATGTCGCGGCGCTCGAGGCCTTTTACGGGTCGTGGAGCGAAGCACCGTTATGGATCACCGAGATGGGGCTCTCGGCCAAGGGGCAGCAGGCGCTGTTCGAGATCGAGAAGGCGGACGATTGGGGGCTGGAGGCCAAAGTCTTCATGCTGCCCGATGCTGCGGCTCTGCCCGCAAGCGAAGAGGCCCAAGCGCTGGCTGAGATTAAGCTCAGCCTCGCCGTTCTGAAATATGCCCGCCACGCACGCGGCGGACGGCATGAGCCGGCGAAGATCAGCAAGCTTCTCGACCAGAAGGCGCCGTTGCTCGATCCAAAGGCGGTGATCGCCGATGCCAGCGCGGCGGATGCCCCAGGCGTCTATCTCACGTCGCTACAGCCGAAACACGAGCAGTTCGTGCGCCTGCGCCAGGCCTTGCTTGCTGGGCGCGCTGGCGATGAGGACGGCGCCAAGATGGACCCGCGCGACGTCAAACGCATCCTCATGAATATGGAGCGCTGGCGCTGGATGCCCACGGAACTCGGCGCGCTCCACGTCTGGATCAACGTTCCAGAGTTCAAGCTCTATTTGCTGAGCGACGGCAAAGAAATCTACGCGGATAGGACACTCGTGGGTACGATTGGCTACGCGACGCCGATCTTCTCAGCCGACATGAAGACGATCGTGTTCAATCCGGACTGGGTCGCCCCGCCGTCCGTCCTCCAAGACAAGCTACGGCCTGCACTGCGCCGGAAGTATTTCAACATCCTGAAGTCCAACAAGCTGCGTGTGAGTTACCGGGGCAGGCCAGTTGACCCGACCAAGGTCGACTGGAACCGCGTGAACATTCACAGCTATACATTCTCGCAGAAGGCTGGACCGAAAAACGTGCTCGGTAAGATCAAGTTCCTCTATCCCAACAAGCACATCGTCTACATGCATGACACGCTCGACTACCGGCGGAAGGTGTTCAAAGAGAAGAACCGTTCCATCGGCTATGGCTGCGTTCGCATGGAGAATCCGAAACGGTTCGCCGAACTGCTCTTGGCCGAGGATCAGGACTGGCAAGCGAGCAAGGTACAGTCCATGTGGGACAAGAGCGTCAACAAGGGCGTGTCCGTCTCGCGGAAGCTTCCGGTGCATACGACCTACTTCACGGCGGTGGTGGACAAAGAGGGCAAGGTCTCGACACACGCCGATCTTTACGGTCTCGACCGCAAGCAAGCCGTCGCACTATTTGGTGATGCCAAGGGCTTTCCTGTCCCCCCGCCAGAGCCCAAGCGGCGGAGCAGTGGGAGCGGCAGCGTGGCGTCAGCGCCCGCCAGGAACACTGGCAGCGGTGGCATCTCTAACTCGCTCGGTTTCCTCGGCAACTAAACGTCCTTAAGCGTTGCATCAAGTGGACTGCCTAACTGCTTTATATTTAAGAGCATTTTATGTATTCAAAATGGCAGTGGTGGCGCTGCTCTGCAGGCGCCTGTGTCTCGATCTCCGGGGCGAACGCGGCGCGATCCACAAACGCTCATGGCAGCTACTTCGATATGCGCAAAGTCCATTGGCCAATGTGGAACGCGCCGGTCCTATGAGAGCTTCCGAGACCCGTTCATAATTTTGATCGCGCTGCCGACATCGATCTTCGGTGCGCTTGTACCGATGAATATCGGGCTGGCCAGCATCAACATCTACACCCAGATCGGCTTCGTCTGCCTAATCGGGTTGATCGCCAAGCACGGCATCCTCATGGTGGATTTCGCCAACAAGCTTCAGGACGACCAGGGCTATGGGCGCGCCGCTGCCATCGAACATGCCGCTGCCGTTCGACTGAGACCCATTTTGATGACCACGGCGGCGACCGTGGTGGCCATGGTGCCGCTCCTGGTTGTCAGCGGCGCAGGTGCTGGCGCCCGCTTCAGCATCGGCCTGGTCATCGCCGCCGGCATGACCATCGGCACGCTTTTCACCCTGTTCGTGACGCCGGCGATGTACACCTTCCTGGCCCAAGACCGTCAAGGGGCAAAAGCGAAGCATGAGGCGAAGGCAAAGAAACTATCCGAGGCGGAGGTTAAGGCGCTCGATGTCGCCGCTGGGGCAGGAGTCCAGTTCGCAGCCGAACCCAAAGGTGAGACCGAGGCTGAGCCCAAGAAAGGCCCGGTTTCGAGTGGCGCTAAAGCTTCAAAATCAGGCGCTAAGGCTGCGTCAACATCAGCTTCGGGCAAGAGGCGGCCGCGCAAGTCCCCGCGGCGTCAAACCCGCAAGACCCTACCAACGGCCGCCGAATAGGTGGGCTAAAGCGGTCTGGCTGGTTTACTCGCCACCGGCTTGCCTCTAGAAAGCCTGAACAAAACCGGGCTGGGGATTTATGTTCAAAAAGCTTCTGATCGCCAATCGTGGAGAAATCGCTTGCCGGATCATCCGGACGGCGAAAGAACTCGGGATTAAGACCGTTGCGGTCTATTCCGACGCTGATCGTGATGCGCTCCACGTGGAGATGGCCGACGAGGCCGTGGGCATTGGGCCGGCCGCGGCCGCCCAGTCCTATCTCGACATGAATAAGATCATCGCCGCCGCCAAGGAAACTGGCGCGGACGCGATCCATCCCGGCTACGGTTTCCTGTCGGAGAACGCCGCATTCCCGAGGGCGCTGAAGGCAACAGGCATCGTCTTTGTCGGTCCGAACCCCAAAGCCATCGAGGCGATGGGCGACAAGATCGAATCCAAGAAGCTTGCCGCCAAGGCCAAGGTGTCGACCGTGCCGGGCCATCTCGGCGTGGTCGAGGATGCCGAAGAAGCAGCCAAGATCGCCGACGACATTGGCTACCCCGTCATGATCAAGGCGTCGGCGGGCGGTGGCGGCAAGGGCATGCGGATTGCCTATGGCCGCGAAGAGGTCGCGGAGGGTTTTGCCTCGTCGAAGTCGGAAGCGAAGTCCAGCTTCGGTGATGACCGCATCTTCATCGAGAAATATATCGAAGAGCCGCGCCATATCGAGATTCAGGTGCTTGGCGACAAGCACGGCAATGTCATCCATCTCGGCGAGCGCGAGTGTTCGATCCAGCGACGCAATCAGAAGGTCATTGAGGAGGCGCCGAGCCCGTTCCTCAATGCCAAGACCCGCGAGGCCATGGGCGCGGAGTCCGTCGCCTTGGCCAAGGCCGTCGACTACGACTCCGCCGGCACGGTCGAGTTCATCGTCGACAAGGATAGCAATTTTTATTTCCTGGAGATGAACACGCGCCTCCAGGTGGAGCATCCTGTGACCGAGCTGGTGACCGGGCTCGATCTCGTGGAGCAAATGTTGAAGTCCGCTGCAGGCGAGAAGCTCGCCATCAGGCAGAAGGACGTGAAGCTGATGGGTTCAGCCATTGAGGCCCGCATCTATGCCGAGGACCCGGTGCGAAACTTCCTGCCATCGACGGGACGGCTTGTCCGCTTCCAGCCGCCAAAGCTCGGTACTGAGAACGGTGTCACCACACGGCTCGACACTGGCGTGGAGGAGGGCGGCGAGATCTCGGTTTATTACGATCCGATGATCGCCAAGCTCGTCACCCACGCGCCAAAGCGCCTTCAGGCCATCGATGAGATGGGCCGCGCGCTCGACGCCTTCGCGATTGAAGGTTTCCGCCACAACATCTCGTTCCTGGCCGTGGTCATGCGCAACAAGCGCTGGCGGGACGGAAACTTTTCCACCAAGTTCATCGCCGAGGAATTCCCGGACGGATTTCACCCGCCCGTGCCGAAAGGGGCAGTGCGCGACGCGCTCGCAGCGGTCGCCGCGAGCATCGACCACCTGTCCAATATGCGCCGCCGCATGATCACCCAACAGATGCAGGGCGAAATGGTGCGCTTCTGCGACGTGCGTCTGGTCGAATTCGGCGAGGATCTGGTTCGCGTTGGCGTCGAAGGGCGCGACTATCCCATGACCGTGACTTTGGGCGGCGAGGGGACGGGCGAACGCGCCCGGCAGGTCGAAGTCAACTCGTCCTGGTGGTTCGGCGAGTCTGTTTGGGAAGGGACGATTGGTGGCGAAGAGGTTGCCGTGCAAGTGCGCCCCATCCTCAACGGCGTGATGCTCCAATATCAGGGCGTCGAGGCGCCGGTGCGCGTGTTGACGGAGCGCGAAGCTGATCTCATGGCGCTCATGCCGATTAAAGAGAAGCCCGACACGTCGAAGCTTCTGCTCTGCCCCATGCCTGGCCTCGTGGTGTCACTTGCCGTGACCGAAGGCCAGGACGTGGCGGCGGGCGATGCGCTTTGCGTCGTCGAGGCCATGAAGATGGAAAACGTGCTCAAGGCTGAGCGCGACGGCAAGGTCTCCAAGATTTTGGTGGAGCCCGGCGACAGCCTCAATGTTGATGCCGTGATCCTGGAATTCGCCTAAAACCGGGCTCTTCAGCTCACTCTCACCAGTTGGAATTTGCCACCGATTTTGGCATGCTTCGTCCATGGCAGACGCACCGCGCACGGTGACGGTCAAGATCGATGGCCGGGTCCAGGGTGTCTATTTTCGTGCCTGGACCGAGCAGACTGCCAGATCGCTCGGCCTCGATGGATGGGTCTGCAACCGCGAGGACGGCAATGTCGAGGCGGTGTTCTCAGGTCCCACTGAACACGTCGATGAGATGCTGCGCCGCTGCGCCGACGGTCCCCCCGATGCAAAGGTCACCAAAGTGACGATCACCGATGAAGGTGGCGCGCCGCCGTCAGGCTTCAAGGTGATCGGGACCGATCGCTGGCAGGTCCGCTGAAACTTTCCAAGAATGCGTCTCTGAGTGCGGTGTCTACGTGGGCCATGTCGGTTTCGGCACCGAGCGCGGCGAGGCTTGTCACTGGCGTCTCATAGAGACCGCAGGGCACGATGCCAGAGAAATGCTCAAGGTTGGGTGAGACGTTCAGACTGACTCCATGCAAGCTCACCCAGCGACGTAGGCGCACGCCGATGCTGGCTATCTTGGCGCCGTTTGCGAAAATGCCGACCGCGCCGGGGCGCCGCTCGCCCTCAACGCCGAGCCGTCTGAGCGTGGCGATCAGCCAGGCCTCGAGGGTGGCAACATACGCGCGCACGTCGCGGCCACGGGCCGAAAGATCAACCATGACATAAGCAATGCGCTGGCCGGGGCCATGATAGGTGTAGCGGCCGCCACGGCCGGTCTTGAACACGGGCAAGCCCCTCGGATCGAGCAGTTCCTCGTCCTTGGCGCTGGTGCCTGCGGTGAAGAGGGGCGGGTGCTCCAGAAACCATACGCATTCCGACGCGTTCCCATCCGCAATCGCGGCCGCCCGGGCGTCCATGACCTCTAACGCCGCCTCGTAGGCCACGGGAGCGGGCGCGGTGACCCATTCCACATTGGCGGGGTCACGAGCCGGCGTTGCCGTGGAGGCGTGTTTCAGCATGGGGACCAATCTCACCGCCATCTTATCTGCCTGGTATTCTTATCTGCCTGCTATTCTTGGCGAAACCTTGCACGCAAGGGGTAGGTTTGCTAATGCAGCGGGCCCGCGTCGCACTTGTCGACCGGGTGGTCTTTAGCCACATTCGAGGCAACGCGCTTCGAGAGTTTTTGCGGTCGTGGCGGAATTGGTAGACGCGCAGCGTTGAGGTCGCTGTGGGGTAACCCCCGTGGAAGTTCGAGTCTTCTCGACCGCACCACTTTCTCCTTTGTTCGCCGTCATGGCGTGACATGGGCGGAGGCATTGGCAGTGACTTGGGCAGAAATCGTGCGTTTAAGCATTCGGCCCGCTGAGGGACGGCTTTTTCTTCAATTTTCGGCACCACAAGCAGCCCAATCTCCAGACTAATTTTTGGCTGGAATTTCCATCACAACAAGCGTCTATTGCCCGCAAGGTCGCGACTGTTATCGCAGTCCGGAACCGGCATCCGTGGGGGAAGAGTAACGCGGCGCTTGGCCTTCCGGGTCCGTGGTCTTTCCAGCTTGAAGCTACAAACTCAGCGATTGGACGGGCGATGCAGGACGCCGCAAGCGAGGTTCAGCTGCGCGATGAGGAAGGCGGCATTCGGCCGGATTTTCTGCACGCCGTTGCTGATGCGCTTGAGGAAGGTGATGCGCCCCGGGTGCGGGCTCTTACCCTCGATCTCCATGAAGCCGATCTTGCCGATCTGATCCAACTGCTGCGTCCCGACGGGCGCGCGGCGCTCATCTCGACGCTTGGCGACGACTTCAAGGCCGCAGCGTTGCCCGAGCTCGATGAGGGTGTGCGTGACCAGGTTATCGAGGACATGCCGCCCGAGCAGATCGCCGAGGCGCTGCAACAACTCGACTCCGACGAGGCGGTCTATCTCCTCGAGGATCTCGACAAGGAAGAACAGTCGGACATTCTTGCCAAGCTTCCCTATTTCGAGCGCATCGCGCTTGAGCGGAGCCTGGAATATGCAGAGGACTCCGCCGGACGCATCATGCAGACCGATCTCATCGCCGTGCCGCCATTTTGGTCGGTGGGGCAGACGATCGACTATATGCGCGTGGCCGACAATCTGCCGGATCGCTTCTACGAAATCTTCGTGGTCAACCCCGCCTATCATCTGATCGGCTCGGTGGCTCTGAACCGGCTGCTGCGCTCAAAGCGGCCAACGACGATCGAATCTATCACCGATGAAGACCTGCGCCCCATCCCGGTGGACTCTGACCAGGAGGAAGTGGCGCGGCAGTTCGAGCGCTACAATCTCACTTCGGCGCCAGTGGTCGACGAGGACAAGCGGCTGGTCGGGGTGATCACCGCCGACGACATCGTCGAGGTTGTTCAAGAAGAAGCGTCGGAGGATATCCTGCGAATGGGTGGTGTTGGTGGAGAGTCTGTCAGCGACACTGTGTGGGAGACGACGCGCCTTAGATTTAGTTGGCTGCTCGCCAATCTGGTGACCGCCATTCTCGCGTCCATCGTGATCAGCCTATTCGAAGCGACCATTGAGCAGATGGTGGCGCTCGCGGTGCTTATGCCGATCGTGGCGTCCATGGGCGGCAATGCGGGGACGCAGACCATGACCGTCGCGGTGCGGGCGCTCGCAACACAGGACCTCGGCGCCGCCAATGCCGTGAGGGTGGTCCTGCGCGAGTCCGCCGTTGGCCTGCTGAACGGACTTCTGTTCGCCGCAATCATGGGGGCAATCGCATATTTTTGGTTTGGTAGCGGCGAGCTCGGCCTCGTCATTGCCGTCGCCATGGTGGTGAATCTGTTTGCGGCAGCGCTCGCGGGCATCCTTATTCCGCTGGGGCTTGAGAAGTTCAATCTCGATCCGGCCATCGCTTCAGGCGTTTTCGTCACAACCGTCACTGACGTGGTGGGCTTCTTCGCCTTCCTCGGGCTGGCCGCTTTGTGGTTAGTCTAGGGGCGCGAGGAAGCTTCGATGTTTTTCTTTATCGCCAAGGCCGTTTGGTTTGTGTTGCAGCCGTCGACCCTGATCGCGCTGCTGATCGGCTATGGCGCCATTCTCATTTGGACCGGTTGGGCACGATGGGGCCGTCGCTTTGTCAGCCTCGGGGCAATTTTTCTCTTGGTGGTCGGCCTGTCGCCACTCGGCAATATGCTGATCCTGCCGCTGGAGGACCGCTTCCCTAGGGCCAATCTCGACCGACCGCCGCCGCCCACCGGGATCATTATCCTTGGTGGCGCCGAAGACCGGCTGGTGGGACGCGCGCGCGGTGTGCCGACCCTGAACGAGGCGGGCGAGCGTCTTCTCGAAGGCGCCATCCTGGCCAAGAGATTTCCAGACGCCAAGATCGCCTTCTCCGGCGGTGCTGCCGGCATTCTCTACAAATCCGATACCGAAGCTGAAGGCGCCGCGGTGCTGTTGACGGAGCTTGGCGTCGCCCGCGACCGGCTCATTTTGGAATCGGATGCGCGCGATACTTACGAGAACGCCGCGTTCCTCAAAAAGGAATTGGAGCAGCGCAGCGAGCTTGATGCGAACACGCGCTGGCTCTTGATTACCTCCGCCTATCACATGCCACGCTCCATCGGCGCCTTTCGGGAGGCCGGCTTTAAGGTCGAGCCTTGGCCGGTGGATTACCGCACGCGCGGGGGCGTCGACTTCATGCGGCCCTTCAGCAAAGTGTCGGAGGGTTTGCGGCGCGTGGACACGGCGACGCGCGAATGGGTTGGGCTTTTCGCTTACTGGATTACGGGCCGCACCAGCGCGCTGTTCCCAGGGCCATCTCAAGACGACTGAAGCGACGACTTAGCGCTACTCGACCTCGTAACCGGCAAGCAGCCCCGAGTCGATCCAGTCTCTAAGATAAGTCGCGGCGCGAATCTCGGCGTCGTCCTCGCCGCCGAACATCGCCACCATCTCGCAGAGAATGCCGAAGCGCACGCCTTTGGTGGTCTCGTTCCACATCATGGATTCCTCGGGGTCCAACGGCCGGAACCGCGCCATGAAATCCTGACGCCAGACGAGCAGGGCTTGAGGCTCGGGATAGCGCACCAGGTCCGGCGGGGCGGTCTCATCTTTGAGCGCCGACCAGATGGCGGCGGCATTGGTCGTGAAGGTGAGGCGGATCGCCGTGGGGTGGGGCTGAAAGGTGAGCTGCGGCCAGTCATCGACCGCCAGCGCCGCCAGTTGGTCGATTGCCAGCGGCTCGGCGTTCGGGCCATCGAAGGCGTCACTGAGCGCCTTTTCCAGCGCGGCAATCTCGCTGACCTCTCGATGATTGGAGAAGGGCGCGGTTTCCCGTGCGAAGGTTGGCATGTGACGGCCAAACCATCGCGCGTTTCGCTTGTCGGAGGGGTTCGCGTCGATATAGGCCTTCACCAATCTGGCGAAGCCTTCGTCGCCGAGATAAGCGTGAACCTGCTCGTAGTCGTCGCCGAGAATTTCTGCCAATCGCGCTACATAGGCGTGGCGGTAGACGCCGATCAGCACGGAGCGTGACTCCGTGGTGCTGTCCTTAACATCACTCAGAATAGTGTCGTCACGCTCTAGGATGCCGCGCTGGAAGCTGTCCTGAAAGTCTTTGAAGCTGCTCATTCCGCTGCTGTAAGCTGGGCCCGCTCAGCCACTTCACCGGCGATTTTGCGCGCATGGTCAAGCTCCGCGACGACTTCGGCCAGCGGCGGGATGTTGTCGTCGCGTTCGATCATGGTCGACACAGGGCCGAAATGGGTGACGGCCTCACGGTAGAAATCCCACACCTCGTCGCAGACCGGGTGATCGTGGGTATCGACGATGTGGTCATCCTCGTGGCTATGGCCCGCAACATGGAACTGCACGACACGGTCGCGCGGGATGCCTTGCAAAAAATCGTCCGTGGAAAAGCCGTGGTTGAACGCGCTCACATAGACATTGTTGACGTCGAACAGGAGCCAACAATCGGCGCGGTTCGCCACCTCGGAGACGAATTCCCACTCGCTCATTTCCGATTGGCCGAACGTCACATAGCTCGAAACATTCTCCAGTGTCAGGCGGCGTCCGAGCACGTCTTGCACTTTGCTCACGCGGTCGACCACGTGATTGAGCGCTTCTTCGGTATAGGGAATCGGCAGCAGGTCATGCAGGTTCACGCCGTGCACGCCCGTCCAACACAGATGGTCGGAAATCCATTTCGGATTGACGCGCTCAGCGAGTGTTTTGAGGTCGCGGAGATAGTCCATATCGAGCGGTGCGGTCGAGGCGATGGACATAGACACGCCATGCATCACGATTGGATAGCGTTCGCAAATCTGATCGAGGATGTGGAGCGGCTGGCCGCCCGCAATCATGTAGTTCTCGGAGAGCACCTCGAACCAATCAACGGTAGGAGAGCCGCTTAGGATTTCCTCATAATGCTGAGGCCTAAGGCCCAAGCCAAAGCCTAGAAAGGGGGGCTTTTCAGTTTTCATGTGCTGAACTCCCGAGGAATGGGAGCCGGCGATGACCGGCCCCCACAACCTTGCACCTAACAGCCGGTTAGATCGACTTATACTGGCCGCCAGCGCCCGAGCACTCGTCCTGAAGCATTGAGACCCAACCCTTGCCCTTGCAAGCGTTGTGGCCCTTGCAGTCGTTCTGGGCGGTCTTACAAGCGCCTTTGCCCTTACAGCCATTGACGCCAAAGCAGCGGCCCTTGACGGTCTCGGCCATGGCGGCAGTCGCGAACGCGCCGGTCACGAGCAGCACCGCAGCGGTCATGGCAATCTTAGTGCCGGACTTCTGATTGAGTTTCATAGTCGTCTCCTTAGCTAAGTCCCTAGATGGGTTCTGGGTTCGTGGCGCAGGGCCACGATTGAGCTATAGCCGCTAACCCGGAATGACTTGCGTCACTCCTATTCAAGGCTCCGTGACCTCTTCGTGCGCGGCTCAGCGCGGCAACGGCACCTGGAAACGTATGTTCGTCGGGTTCATGGGCGGTGGCGAGATCACGTTGTCTCGAGCGGCGCATGAGATGTGGGCCGGCCGCTGACGCGCGGCCGGCCAGTCTTATCGAAGGCTCGTCGCGTTTGGATTTACCCGGCGGTGCCGCCGGCTTCCTCGCACTCAGCCGCGGTCATCGAGACCCAACCTTTGCCTTTACAGGCATTCATACCGGCGCAATCGTTGGCCGCAGTCTTGCAAGCGCTCTTGCCCTTGCAGGCATTGACGCCCTGGCAGTGAACCTTTCCTGCTTCGGCATTTGCAACGCCGGCCAGCGGCGCGCCTGAGGCCATCAGCACGGCGACGGCGATGGCGATCTTGGCTCCGGACTTCTTGTTGAGCTTCATGTTCCACTCCTGTGCATGCGGTTTGGTTTGTGGCGTAAGGGCCACTACAAGAGCTATAGACCTCCTGCGCGTAGGTAGTTCCCTCACGGCTGTTCAAAGCTCTGTGACCTCTGGGCCAGTGATTGAAGCCGGGCATAACGGGTCATCGGTGATTCCGGGCCGGGACGTGGCGGGGTATGATCGCGTCCGAGACCCGGCACCCGGGAAGGAAGCGATGAGTTTCAACGACATCATCGTCTATGTGGACGGCACGTCGGCGGCGAAGGCTCGCGTCACATTTGCCGTGGCGCTTGCCAAGGAGCAGGATGCCCATCTCATTGGCATTGCTTTTGCCCCGAACGCGCTCCTTCCTCTATGTGGGGCTGATGTTGGCTTCGCTGACATGAGCGGCGTGCTGGGTGACGTGAAGGCGCAAGGGGAGGCGGCGCTCAAAAGTTTCGAGGCGTGCGCCGCAGCCGCGGGCGCCAAGGCCGAGGGCAGACTCATGCAAGGCATGAGCGAGCAATTCCCGAACGACTTCGCTTATTTCGCGCGCCAAGTGGACCTGACGATACTGGGTCAGCCGCGCGACGGCGATCCGCTTGTTGGCCAATACGCGCTTGTTGAACGGTGCCTGTTTTCCTCAGGGCGCCCCGCGATGATTGTACCGGCCGCACCAACCGAGCTTGCGCTCGGCGGCACTATCGTTGCCGCCTGGGACGGAAGCGCGGAGGCGGCGCGCGCCTTCAACGATGCGCTCACATTCCTTGAACCCGCAAAGCGTGTCGTTCTCTTCGTCGGCGTCACCGAGAGCTCCGGCGAGAAGGACGAGCCGCCGATCGATGACATAGTGGCGCATCTGAAGCGGCACGGTGTAGCGGTCCAAGTGAAGCGCGTGCCGGTGGGCGAGGGGGACATCGGCCGGTTGCTTCTGTCGCAGGCTAAAGAGCTAGAAGCCGACATGATCGTGATGGGCGCTTTCCATCACTCAAGGTGGCGGGAGTTCATCTTGGGTGGGGTGACGCTCACCATGCTTGAAGAGGCGACGATCCCGCTCTTCATGGCGCACTGACATGACGGTGCATCTTCTCAAGCTCTGCGTCGGTGTCGAGACTGTCGAGGACTTGCGTGACTGGCAGTCCGAGCGCTTAAAGACACTGGCCCAGGCCGGGAAGACCGCCGAGCTTTGTCATCGAACTCGGCAGATGCCGCGCCGGCGCCCCGAGATACTTGACGGCGGTTCCCTCTATTGGGTGGTCAAGGGCTTTGTGCTTGTCCGCCAGCGCATTGTTGATCTCAGGGCAGACACAAAGGACGACGGCACGCCGTGCTGCGGCATCGTGCTTGATCCCGAACTGTTTGGGACGCGGTCTCGCAAGCGTCGCGCCTTCCAAGGCTGGCGTTATCTTGCCGCCGCCGATGCGCCACGCGACGCCGATATGCAGGACGGTGCCCATGACGACATGCCCCACGCCATGCGTGAGGATCTGCGCGAACTTCGTCTGATCGATTGGTGAGGCTATCGGGCTTGTGACGGTACGGGGAGGTTGTCGATGAGGCGCGTCTTGCCGAGATGGACGGCGGCGAGAACGCGCGCATCTTTCACCGGACCATGTAGCGCCTCTAGCGTGTCGGGGTTTCGCACCGCCACGTAGTCGACGCGAAAGCCCGCAGCCTCCAGCTTGAAGCGTGCCGCTGCCGATGCATCGTCCGCACCACGTCCTTGTTCTAGATCGGCCGCGACGTTGCAGATGGTCTGGTACAGCACGGGGGCGATCTTCCGTTCCGCCGGCGAGAGATAGGCGTTGCGCGAGGAGAGCGCGAGGCCGTCGTCCTCGCGTACGATCGCGCCACCGGCGATCTCCACGGGAATGTCGAGATCGCGGACAAGACGCTTGATGACCAGGAGCTGCTGATAATCCTTCTCGCCGAAGATCGTAATGTCTGGCGCACATTGCAGCAGAAGCTTCGCGACCACGGTGGCGACGCCATCGAAATGATTGGGCCGTGCCGCGCCGCATAAGTCCTCGGTGAGGTCGCCCACTCTGACCTTAGTGGAGAAGCCAGGCGGGTACATCTCGCTGGATTCTGGGGCATAGAGGAGATCGCTGCCGCCGGCAGCAAGTGCGGCGGCATCCTCGGCCTCATCGCGGGGATAGGCTTGGAAATCTTCGCGCGGGCCGAATTGCAGAGAATTGACGAAGAGGGAGGTGACCACCCGGTCGGCTTTGGCTTTCGCCTCCGCCAACAGGGAGAGATGCCCGGCGTGGATGGCGCCCATGGTGGGTACGAGCGCGACTCTCTCCCCCGCGTCACGCCATACGGCAACCTGGGCCCGTAAATCGCGGATAGTCCTCACAGCATCTTCAGCACGCGTCATTTCAATTGTCTCCAACGGGTCGGGACCATAGCGCCTCCAAGGATGGCCCCGGAAGGTCTAAATCCGGCGCGCCGGGTGGCATTGCCGCCAGGCGGCTAAGGGTCCATCTATAATGGGTGATTAGATTTGCCGTGGAGTTTGAGCCGCATGGCAGAACGTAAAGCCCCAGCAAAGACGACGAGCGGCAACGTGGCAGCTAAAGCCTCCTCGCGTGGTGATGTCGATGCGTTCTTGAAGGAAGTTCGTGGGCTTCAGCCCGCGGCTTCAGGCCGGGGACGGCTGATCTTTGCCATGGATGCGACCATGAGCCGGCAGCCGTCTTGGGATATGGCGCTCGGGCTTCAGGGCGACATGTTCCGCACGGTTAAGGCGGTCGGGGGCCTTGATGTGCAGCTTGTCTATTTCCGTGGGTTCAACGAATGCCAGGCGAGCCGGTGGGTTGGCGATCCGGACGCGCTCGACCGGCTGATGCGCCAAGTGTCATGCCAGGGTGGCCATACGCAGATCCGCAAGGTCCTGGCCCATGCGCGCGCTGAGTCCGGCAAGACCAAGGTCAACGCGGTCGTCTATGTGGGCGATGCCATGGAGGAGGATATCGACCAGTTGAGCCAGCTTGCCGGGGAACTCGGACTGATCGGCGTGCCGGTGTTCCTGTTTCAGGAAGGGCACGATCCGGGCGTCGAGACCGCCTTCCGGGAGATCGCTCGGCTGACCTGTGGCGCCTATTGCCGGTTTGATACGGGATCGGCCGGCCAGCTTCGAGAATTGCTAACGGCGGTGGCGGTCTACGCCACGGGCGGCCGCAAGGCGCTGGAGGATTTCGGCGGCGAGACGAAAAGCGGCGCGGCGGTGCGCCTGCTTCAACAGCTCGGCTAACCGCGCATGGTTTATTTCCTCGCTGGCCTCGGGCTCCTCGTACTTCTCATCCTTAGCGCTGGTGCGCTGGCGAAGGTCAATATCAGCAATCTCGCTGTCATCCTGCGCAAGGTTGTCGGTGTCGCGGCGCTGGCCGCAGCCGGATTCTTGGTCATACGTGGGGCAGTCCCGTTGGCTATCCCTTTGGGTGCGTTCGGTCTGGCGCTTATCAGTGGTGTGGGCCGGGGCGGCGGCATGTTTGGCTCGTCACAGAAGTCGCCGGGCCAAACATCGAATGTCGGCACCGAGCGCTTGGAGATGGAGCTCGATCACGACACCGGCCACATGGATGGCAAATGCCTCTCGGGACGGTTTGCCGGCCGTACGCTGTCCTCTTTAAGCGATCGGGAGGCGATCGAGCTCTACCAAGAGTTTGAGGTCGATGGTCTGAGAGAGGCCGCTCTCATGGAGGCCTATCTCGATTGGCGGGTCACAGACTGGCGCGAGAGAGATCAGGACAGCGAGCCTGGCCCGAGAGCCAAACGGGCGCGTGCGCGGTCCAAGGGCACCGGCATGACACGCGATGAGGCTCGCGCAGTGCTTGAAGTAGGCCCCGATGCTACCGAAGAAGACATCACGCAGGCGCATCGCAGGCTGATGATGAAGATGCACCCCGACCAGGGTGGCTCCACCTATCTGGCGGCGCGGATCAACGAGGCCAAGGAAGTTCTACTCGGCGGCTAGGGCGATGCAGTCGAGTGACATGCGCTTCAACGCAACGCAAGCCGATCTGGCATCGCTCTTGGAGAATCCAGCGAACCGCGCCCGGTACCATTCCCGATTGCCCCTCATGAACGCGGCAGTGAACGGCATATGTCCGTCGAGGATCTTGGGCGCGCGCTGTTGGACCATGCCGAGCCGATTTTGGGCATCGGACTGAGAGGTGTAAGCGCCCACCTGTACATGGAATGTGCCGGCATATTGCGTGGGCTTGGTGCCGCCGCGCGGTGCTGCCCGGTTCGGGGACAGGCTGGCGCGCACGGTGTCTCCGGGCGTGCTGGCGTCACCTTGCGCCGGGGCGGAGGCGAGGGTCACAGGGCGAGCCGCGGCGGTGGGTGTCATGGTGGTGCGCGCGGCAGCGAGCGCATAAGCCGGCTTCCTGGAGGGCGGCGGCGGATTGGATGACGACGACGAGCCTAGGAGCGAGGCGATGAGGGAGCTGCTGACGGAGGGCTTGCCCCTCGACGCCTTATGCCAATGCTTGTCGAACAGCGCGCGCAAAGCGGCGTCGCGTTTGGCGCCGGTGCGTCCGCCGAGCACGACACCGACGAGATGTTTGTCGCCACGCTGGACCGAGGCGGTCAGGTTGAAGCCGGCGGCCCGCGTGTAGCCCGTCTTGATGCCGTTAGTGCCCTTGTAGCCAAACAGCAGTCGGTTGTGGTTGCGGTATTTGCGACCCTTGTATGTGAAATAGCGCGTCTCGAAGACCCCGTAATACTCCGGGTAGTCGCGCATGATGTGCATGGCGAGAATGGCCATGTCCCGCGCTGTCGTCAGCTGCTCCTTGTTCGGCAAGCCCGAGGCGTTGCGGAACGTCGTGTTCTTCATGCCGAGCTTATGCGCCGTCTTGGTCATCATGCTGCCGAAGTTGGCTTCGGTGCCGCCGAGATTTTCAGCAATGGTTGCCGCGGCGTCATTGGCCGATTTCGTCACCAGCGCCTTGATGGCGTCGGAGACCTTGATGGTGGAGCCGGGCTTCAGGCCGAGCTTAGTCGGCGACTGGCCCGCTGCATGTGGGGTGACCACAAACTCCGTGTCGAAGGTGATTTTCCCGGCGCGCAGATAGGCGAACAGGATGTAGAGCGTCATGATCTTGGTGAGCGAGGCCGGGGAGCGCCGGACATCGGCCGACCGCGAATAGAGGACGCCGCCGGTATTGGCATCCACGATGATCGCGGCTTTGACCGTGTTTGCGGCTGTCGCTGGTCTCAGGGGCACCATGGTAGCGCCAAGGCCGAGCGCGAGCGCGAGGTTGAGGCAGACAAAACGGCGCAATGGCACCTGAATTTTACGCTTGAAAACTTCCACGACACTTGAAGGCATTCGCCTTCCCCTGTTTGACGTTCTTTCCCTCGCGCGATTTCAAACGCGCGCCCCAACCCATGGGCCGCTGGTCGCCCGTTCGCGGGCACCCAGGATGGTGAACGGAGAAGGCTAAAATCTGCGGATTGCCAAAGCGTTAAGCTCGAGCGGCTGAATATATTGTGCAGTGCAAAAAACTCATTGATTTTTATTGTGCAACGCATATATATGATTTCGCGTTCGCAACAATCTCTAATCCAGTAAGAGGCTAAGATGCTCAAAGGTTTTGAAGAGTTCCAGAAAGTAGGCAAAGGCAATTTCGACGCTGCTGTCCGCTCGTTCGGCGAGATGAACAAGGGTTTCCAGGCGATCACCACTGAGGTTACCGACTACTCAAAGAAGGCAATGGAAGATTCCACCCGTGCCTTCGAACAGCTTTCCGGCGCCAAGTCAGTCGAGCAGGCCGTTGAGATTCAGTCTCAGTTCGCCAAGAAGGCCTATGAGGCCTATGTGAGCGAGATGTCCAAGATCGGCGAGATGTATGTCGGCCTGGCCAAGGACGCCTATAAGCCGGTCGAGACTGCCATGACCAAGAAGGCTGTCTAGCGCGCGAAAAGCACGCTCCACCTTTTCTGATTAAAAGACCTGGGGTTCGCGCCCCGGGTCTTTTTTTTTGCCGTTTTTCCGTCGCCAAGTCGCTTTATGTTGTGCCTGAAGTATCCGATCCATTTGCCCGGCTTGGTTTGGTGCCGCTAGAGTGGGTCACGACGATTTTCTTAAAAGAGCGATTTGCTCTCCTTGGCAGATGATGATCGAGACGCCACATAGGGGCTGACGATGGCGCGAAACGGCGACAATCGCCGGGGCGACGATGCCGGCACCCATATCATCACCAAGACGCGGCCGAAGACCAAACGGCCGAGTCTCTACAAGGTGTTGCTGCTCAATGACGACTATACGCCGATGGATTTCGTCGTGTACGTTCTTGAGCGCTATTTCAACAAGCCTCCCGAGGAGGCGACCCGTATCATGCTCCAGGTCCACCAAAAGGGCGTGGGGATTTGCGGGGTCTACACTTACGAGGTGGCCGAGACTAAGGTGGCGCAGGTGACCAGTTTCGCTCATCAGCACGAGCATCCGTTACAGTGCACGATGGAGAAGGAGTAGGACGTCAGTGGCTTCGTTTTCGACCAGTCTTGAGCAGGCTTTGAGGCGCGCTCTGCAATACGCGAACGAGCGCAGCCATGAATACGCGACGCTAGAGCATCTGTTGCTGTCGTTGGTTGACGACCGCGATGCAGCAGCGGTCATGCGCGCCTGCGACGTCGACCTTGATCTCCTGCGTGACAAGCTGACCGGCTATGTCGACGGGGAGCTTGCCGGCCTAGTGCTCGACAGCCATGGCGACGCCCAGCCGACGGCTGGCTTCCAGCGCGTGATCCATCGCGCCGTGGCCCATGTGCAGTCTTCGGGCCGCGAAGAGGTGACCGGGGCCAATGTGCTGGTCGCCATCTTTGCGGAGCGCGAGAGCCACGCGGCGTTCTTCCTGCAAGAGCAGCACATGACCCGCTTCGACGCGGTCAATTATATGAGCCACGGCATCGCCAAGCGTGGCGGCTCGTCCGAGCCCCATACCGTGCGCGGCATCGAGGACGACGCGGCGACGGTCGAAGGCGGCGATGAGAAGAAGCGCGGCGGCGATGTGCTCGAAATTTACTGCATCAATCTGAATCAGAAGGCGCGCGCCGGGCGCATCGATCCGCTGATCGGACGCGGACCCGAAATTCAGCGTACCGTCCAGGTGCTTTGCCGCCGGCAGAAGAACAACCCGCTTTTCGTAGGCGACCCTGGCGTCGGCAAGACGGCCATCGCCGAAGGCCTCGCGCGCCGCATTGTCATGGGCGATGTGCCGGAAGTCCTGTTGGACTCCACCATCTTCCAGCTCGACATGGGTGCTCTTTTGGCTGGCACCCGCTATCGCGGTGATTTCGAGGAGCGGCTGAAGGCCGTGATGCGCGAGATCGAGGACTTTCCTGGCGCCATCATGTTCATCGACGAGATTCACACGGTGATTGGAGCCGGCGCCACCTCTGGCGGCGCCATGGACGCATCCAACCTGCTAAAGCCGGCGCTTCAGTCGGGCTCGCTGCGCTGCATCGGCTCGACCACCTACAAGGAATATCGTCAGCACTTCGAGAAGGACCGGGCGCTCGTGCGCCGGTTCCAGAAGATCGACGTGAAAGAGCCGTCAGTGCCTGATGCGATTGAGATCCTGAAGGGGCTGAAGCCTTACTACGAGGACTTCCATCGCATTCGCTATACCAATCAGGCCATCAAGTCAGCGGTTGAGCTCTCGGCGAAATATATCCACGACCGCAAGCTGCCGGATAAAGCGATCGACGTGATCGACGAGACCGGGGCGTCGCAGATGCTCGTGCCCGAAAATCAGCGGCGCAAGACCATCGGCGTCAAGGAGGTGGAGTCCACCATCGCCACCATGGCGCGGATTCCGCCGAAGACGATTTCGAAGACCGATGCCGAAGTGCTGCGCGGGATCGACGAAGATTTGAAGCGCGTCGTGTTCGGCCAGGACGAGGCCATTGAGTCCTTGGCCGCAGCGATCAAGCTGAGCCGCGCGGGTCTGCGCGAACCGGGCAAGCCCATCGGCAATTACATGTTCTCGGGCCCCACTGGCGTCGGCAAGACCGAGGTCGCGCGCCAGCTCGCCACGCTGCTTGGCGTCGAGCTGCTTCGCTTCGACATGAGCGAATATATGGAGCGTCACACCGTGTCGCGGCTGATCGGTGCGCCTCCTGGCTATGTGGGCTTTGACCAGGGCGGGCTGCTCACTGACGGCATCGACCAGCACCCGCATTCAGTGCTTCTGCTTGATGAAATCGAGAAAGCGCATCCGGACCTGCTCAACATCCTGTTGCAGGTCATGGATCACGGCAAGCTGACCGACCACAACGGCAAGCATGTGGACTTCCAGAATGTGATCCTGATCATGACCACCAATGCTGGCGCCACCGATCTGGCTAAGTCGGCTATCGGTTTCAACCGGTCCAAGCGTCAGGGCGACGACGAGGAGGCGATCAACCGCATGTTCTCGCCTGAGTTCCGCAATCGGCTCGACGCAGTCGTTCCCTTCGCCAACCTTTCGAAGGCTGTCATATCGAAGGTGGTGGAGAAGTTCGTGTTCCAGCTCGAGGCGCAGCTCAGCGACCGCAACATCACCATCGAGCTCACGCCGGAGTCGACCGAGTGGCTCTCCGAACACGGCTATGACGACAAGTTCGGCGCCAGGCCTTTGGCCCGGACCATCCAAGAGCACATTAAGAAGCCGCTGGCCGAAGAGATCTTGTTCGGCGCGCTTAAGGATGGCGGCACCGTGCGCGTGCTGGTCGAGGAAAAGGATGGCGTTAAGGCGCTCGGCTTTGAATATATTAAGCCGGATACGCGGCTTAAGCCGCGCGATCCCGAGGACGATGAGGCCGATGGCG
>JAGPVD010000148.1 GCA_018067145.1 Methyloceanibacter sp. | reverse complement strand
TTTTCGGTTTCGGGGTCGAGGTGAGACAAACTAACGAGCGCCGTCAGGCCGCTCCTGTCTCCGGTCCGCACATGCAAGCGGGTTTGCTTGAGGCTAGACAGATCAGCACCGAACGCATCCGGCGTGAGTTCAGCCTCCATCGCCACGCCGTCGGCAGTTGTCACCGCCAACAAGGAACGCGCCGGGGCGTAAACGATGCCGAAGCGGGGATAGCCGTCCTCGATCAGGGCTACATTGACGGTGAAGTCCGAGCGCTTCTTAATGAATTCCTTGGTCCCGTCGAGCGGATCGACCAAAAAGAAGCGCGATCCAAGCGGGGTCGTGCGGTCCGCCGCCGTTTCTTCGGAAACGATATGGATATCGGGCGCCAGCGCCTTAAGAGCTTTGAGGAGGACGATTTCCGCGTCGCGATCCGCCTGGGTCACGGGAGAGGCGTCGTTCTTGAGGTCGACGTCCGTCGGGCCGTCATAGTGCGCCATGATGGCCGCGCCGGCTTTGGCGGCGGCATCGGTGAGGACACTCGCCGCGTGGCCGAGGTCGAAACTTTCCGGATCGGTGGCTATTGGCGTGGTTGTACGTTTTGGTGCTGACAAGGCAAGATGCTCCGAATGGGAAGCTGATTCGTTTTTTTGCGATTTCGCGACTATCAGCAGTCGGGACGATGCGCCCCTCCTGTAACAGAATTTTGCGTGTGGGCCACGTCATCTCTGCGGATGCGCGGAAGCGAAGGAGAAGCCATGACCGAGCCTCTGGAACTCGGCGATCTTGATTTAGCGGCGCTCGTGTCGAGCCGCATATGTCATGACGTCATTAATCCCGTCGCCGCGATCTCCAACGGCCTGGAGATTTTGGATGAAGAGCCCGACAGCGACATGCGTGAGGCGGCGATGGACCTCATCCGCAAGAGCGCATCTCAAGCTTCCGCCAAGCTGCAATTTGCCCGGCTGGCTTTTGGCGCAGCCGGATCGGCCGGCGCGGAGATTGATCTGCGCGATGCCGAGAAGGTCGCGGTCGCGTTTGTGCAGGGAACCGGCAAGCATGAGGTCGTCTGGCGGGGCCCGTTGGCCACGCTGCCGAAGAACAAGGCAAAGCTTTTGCTCAATCTCGTGGCGCTTGGGGCCGTCGCGCTACCGCGCGGGGGCACGGTGACGGTCGATATCGAAGGGACGTCACCGGATGTGAGTTTCACCATCGCGGCGAAAGGCAACGCGGCGCGCCTGAATGATCAGGTCATGGCCCTGTTGTCTGGGGGAGAAGCGGTCGAGGTCGATGCCCACACGGTCCAGCCTTACTACGCGCGGCGGATGGCGGCAGCTTCGGGCATGGCTGTGAGCGTCGAGGCGCAGGACAAAGAGGTCACGCTCAAGGCTACATCGCCCTGCCAATTCGGTGAAGCTGCCAGCAGCTATGCCGTTCGTTCGGGGTAACGGACACCGCTAAAACAAAATGGCCGGGACAAGCCCGGCCATTTGAACGTTTCTAGAAATTTGTCGGACCTCGTCGGAGGCGCCACCGTCAGGCGGCTGCTTCGTTCGACTTCATCTCTTCTTCCGGATTGCGCAGCACATATCCGCGGCCCCAGACAGTCTCGATATAATGCTTGCCGCCGGTCGCCGCTGCGAGCTTCTTGCGCAGCTTGCAGATGAAGACATCGATGATCTTAAGCTCGGGCTCGTCCATGCCGCCATAGAGGTGGTTCAGGAACATTTCCTTGGTCATGGTCGTGCCCTTACGCAAGGAGAGCAGCTCAAGCATCTGATATTCTTTGCCGGTCAGATGCACGCGCTGCCCGTTAACATCCACCGTCTTGGTGTCGAGATTGACCTTGAGGCCGCCCGTCTGGATGACCGACTGGGCGTGGCCCTTCGAGCGGCGTATGATCGCGTGGATGCGGGCGACAAGCTCGTCTTTATGGAAGGGCTTGGTCATGTAGTCGTCGGCGCCGAAGCCGAGGCCGCGTACCTTATCCTCAGTGCCGGCCAAGCCGGACAGGATCAGGATCGGCGTGTCGACCTTGCTCACGCGCAAAGTCTTCAAGACTTCGTAGCCGCTCATATCTGGAAGGTTTAGGTCGAGGAGGATGATGTCGTAGTCGTAGATCTTACCGAGATCGACGCCCTCTTCGCCCAGATCAGTTTTGTAGACGTTGAAGCCTTCCGACTGCAGCATGAGCTCGATGCTCTGCGCAGTGGCGCTGTCGTCCTCGATCAGAAGAACCCGCATTTAAAATCCCCCGTATCCCTATAAACCCTGCTTATCCCCTGACCCGTTACGTCGGACGCAGATTGGTTAATACGAATCAAAAATTAACGGCCAATAGTTAACAAAAGCTGAGCGCCTGGCGAGGACTAACCAGGCTCGCTAACCATTCATATGGCGATGGCGTCAGAGTATTCGTTAAATGCAACGCGCATGGTTTACCGGGCTTTAAGTCCTGTTGCCCATGATCAGCCTAGAGGGGCAGGGGGGTCCGGTCCTGATTTTAGGCCTAGGTTGGCTTTGGGGGCATGTTGCCTATTTCAGGCAATGAGCATCGGCCGAAAGCAGCCGCTGGCGTAGTTTTTGAGTTCTCCGTAGTTGGAGACTGAGCAGGCTGGGGTAACTAGTTATGAAGTCACGCGATGCAGTCATCCGCTTGAAGCGCTTCGAAGTCGACGAAAAGCGCCGCAAGGTTGCCGAGATTGAAGCCATGATCGGCGAGTTCAATCATATGGCCACGGATCTCGACCGGCAGATCGCTATCGAGCAAGAGCGCGCCGGCGTTTCCGACGTCAATCACTATTCCTATCCGACCTTCGCCAAGGCAGCGATCCAGAGGCGGGACAATCTAGCGACTTCGGTCGCCGGACTTGAGGCCAAGCTGGCCGTGGCCCGAGGCGATCTGGAAGAGGCGGACGATGATCTGAAGAAGATCGAGCTCGTGCAGGAGCGTGACGCAGAGCGGCTGCGGATGGACCAGGCCGCGGCAGTGGAACTCGTCGCAGTTGGCGCGCATCGCGCCGCCGGCTAACCGGCCAAGGGACTAGAGACCGGCTGGCGATTCAGACCGCCAGGGGGTGACGTGCGCGAGACTGCGCCCCGGGGCCGGTGCTAGAGCATTTTCTGGTCTGAGGGACTCGTTGGGGGGATTCCCAAAGTTGCGCGAGTCAGATTCAAGGGAGAGGCTGGTAAAGGAGGCTAGCCTCTATGACCCGACCTCTTTCGATTGATTTGCGTGAGCGTGTGATTGACGCTGTAGATGGCGGTATGTCCCGTCGCG
>JAGPVD010000143.1 GCA_018067145.1 Methyloceanibacter sp. | reverse complement strand
AGACGGCAAGGTGATTGGCGTGTTTGCTGTGCAGATCGCGGCCGAGCCGCTGAACGAGCTCATGCATTTCACCGGCGGTATGGGGGGCACCGGCGAGACCTATCTTGTCGGCGCGGACGGGCTGATGCGCAGCCAGTCGCGATTTAGCACCTCGCCCACGCTGCTTGAGACCAAGGTCGACAATGCCTCGGTGCGCGAAGGGGCCACGGGGAAGAGCGGCGCCCACATTGTTCGCGATTATCGAGGCACCTCGGTGCTCTCGGTCTATGCGCCAGTCGATTTCGGTGGTCAGCCCTGGATTTTGCTGGCTGAGATCGATCAGGCGGAGGTGTTGAAGCGGCGAAGCCCGTGGGTTGCGATCGCTGCAGGAGGGATCGCTGGCCTATTGACGATTAGCCTGGCGCTGATCGCCTGGCGGCTGTTGCGCTGCCAATGCCTTAGAAGATCGGCTAGTTACGATTAAGAGTGCAACGGAGGACGGAGGATGCACGCATTGCGAAGCAGGGTGTTTTTGGCACTGGTAGTCGGAGTGGCCCTTCTGCTAGCTGGACCAGCTGTGGCAATTGCGGCAGAGCAGGATGGGGTTAGCAGACCGGAAATGGCCCAACCCTTGGAGGTTGATGTCTACTGGTCGATGCGCAGCCCGTATTGCTACATCGCGCTCGACCGCATTCTCGAAATGCAAAAGAAATACAACGTCAAAATGAATCTGCGGCCGGTCTGGCGGATTTGACCCAAAGCGGACATGCTCACTGGCTGGACGACTGAACCCAGGCCGGCTACTCGCTTAATCAGGAAGACCATTTTTGAGAAGACCATGCGCAAGCTCGCACTCCACTGGCAAATACTCATCGCGATCGTACTTGCGGCTATTGTCGGGTCGATCGTTAAGCAGTACACGACGGACGCTGTTACACCGGCGTTCCTGGGTGTCAGCTATGTTTCGATGTTCAAGTTTGTTGGCGCGATCTTTCTGAATGCCTTGAAAATGATCATCGTGCCTCTGATTACATCATCGATCATCGTCGGTGTTGCGGGCATCGGGTCAGGTGGCAACATCGGAGCACTCGGCTGCCGTACATTGCTCTTTTACGCAGCCACGACGCTGGCCGCAATTCTGATTGGTCTGTTCGTCATTAACACAGTCGCGCCCGGTTATGTCGACGGCCAACCCGCCGGCGACATTCTGGCGCTTGATGCGCCGGCCGAGGACATCAGCGCGAAAATCGAAGGCAAAGGCGCCGGTGATGTTGCGGAAATATTCAAGCGCATGGTGCCGCCCAATATTGTCAAGGCGGCGGCTGAAGGTCGAATGCTTGGGCTGATTTTCTTTTCCATTCTGTTTGGCTACTTCATGACTCACCTGCAGCATGACTATGCCGAGCCATTGTTCAAGTTCTGGAATGGCGTGTTTCACGTCATGATGAAGATGACCGAACTCATCATGAAGTTCGCACCGATTGGCGTGTTCGGCCTCATTGCGGCTGTGATTGCTGAAACAGGGTTTGCGGCGGCAAGACCGCTGGCTATGTTTGCGCTCGCTGTTCTCGCGGCACTACTGTTGCATTCGGTGATCACGTTGCCTTTGCTGTTGCGTTTCATTGGCGGCGTCAAACCATTTGCTACGATGCGCGCCATGTCACCGGCGTTGCTCACCGCCTTTTCGACTTCTTCGTCCTCGGCGACCTTGCCTGTCACAATGGATGCGCTCGAAGAAAAAGTCGGTGTATCAAACGATGTCTCGAGCTTTGTGTTGCCGCTGGGCGCAACGGTAAACATGAACGGTACCGCGCTCTATGAATGTGCTGCGGCAATGTTTTTGGCTCAGGCCTACGGGCTGGAACTGAGTTTCGGTGTGCAGTTCACGATTGTCGTGATTGCGCTACTGACATCAATCGGCGTCGCCGGCGTGCCCTCAGCGTCGCTGGTAGCGATCGCTATCATTCTCGCTGCAGTCGGTTTGCCGGTGGAAGCGATTGGTGTTCTGATGGTGTTCGACCGGGTGCTCGATATGTGTCGCACCAGCGTGAATGTCTGGGGTGATGCTTGTTGTGCCACCATCGTTGCGAGGCTTAGGGGTGAGAAAACCAAGGTCGACATCGGCGGCGGGTAAAAGAGCTACTGCGCGAGCCGATTGCGGCAAGAGAACGCGCGCGCAGTCGCGAAAACGGCGTTGTCAGAGCAAAATTCTAAATACTTGGAGCGGCCATCGAACCGCTCAGATCGACCCGGAAAAATGCAGGAAAATCAATGGCCGCGAAGTCCGGTTCTGACGTTTTGGCAAAGTAAACGAATTTGCTCTGCCAGTGCCCTCATTGGTCCTTGAAAAGCCGCTCACGCGGTGCCGCGTGACGACAGGATCATTTCCGCGCGGGCGAGGTCTTGGGGCCGGTCGATATCCATCAACATGCCGGACGGCGCGTCGAGGCATGTAAGTCCGGGCTGCTGGGCCAGCAGCTTTCCAGCCCCCCGATCGCCCTCCAGATTGCGGAGCGCAGGATACATTGCGCGGGAAAGCAGGGCGGGGACACCCGGTCGGCCA
Source organism: Methyloceanibacter sp. (assembly GCA_018067145.1). Taxonomy (GTDB): domain Bacteria; phylum Pseudomonadota; class Alphaproteobacteria; order Rhizobiales; family Methyloligellaceae; genus Methyloceanibacter. The sequence continues at coordinate 5,877 of JAGPVD010000143.1, read as the reverse complement.
TCGTCCTGTATGGTCGCGGCAGGAGCGGCAGCGGCCAGGAGCCCACGCAGGAAGTCGGGCTCGACCAACGGCATGTCGCCCAGCAGGACGAGCATGGCATCCGAGCCCTGCGCCGCCGCGGCACGCGCTGCGATAGCTATCGAAGAACTCAGCCCGGCCTCCGGCTCGGGGTTTTGCAGCCTAAGCCAGCTCTGCCACTCATTTAGGAAATGCGGCACCTCCGGGCCTACGACCACGGCGCCAGGCGGGAGCCCTGCCGCGGAGACTGCGCGCAACACCCAGCTCCCCACGGCTTGGCCCGCACATTGAGCATCGAGCTTCGGCGCCCCAAAGCGTCTGCTGAGCCCCGCGCCGAGGATGACTGTGAACGGCGAATCCATTCAAATATTCGCGGCGTCCAGGGGGGCATTCTGGTCCGTTGCAGGTTCGTCCCGCGCTCGGCCGCGCGACCGCGATGCGCCGTAGCAGGCGACGACCTGAGCAAGAACGGACAGAGCGAGGGTCTGTGGATCGCGCGCCGAGGGAATCAAACCGACCGGCCCGACGATCCTGTCGATCGCTGCATCATCGACGCCTCGGGCGCGCAATTCCTCAACGCGCGCGGCATGGGTGCGCCGGCTGCCCATCGCGCCGATGAAGAAGGCGGGATGGCGCAGGACCTGCTCCAAAAGGTCGAGCTCCCAATCGTGATCGTGAAACAGCAGTATGACCGCGGTTTGGGGATCGATAGAGAATCCGAGATCGCCGGCGGATGTCTTAAGATGACATCCTTCGGCTCCTGCGGAGCAAGCTGCCTCAACGAGGGATCGGTCGGGGCTGCCGACGTTGACACCGGCGCCCGACACAAGCGCAAGACGCGCAAGCCACTCGACCTCGGCGCCGCGTCCGAAGATGCAAAGCTTCAGTTGCGGCGCGTGTGCGGCAAAGAACACGCCGCCGCGCCAGCCCGTCGCGATTTCGTCCTGGCCGACAAGCGCGATGGTTCCGTCGTGATCCAACGCCAGCGCCAGCGCGCGCCGCTCCTCGTGTCGGCGCAACGCCTCCGCCAAGACCTCCTTGGAGGGCAGGGGCGTGAAAAGCAGATCCATCCCGCCACCGCAGGGTAGACGAATATCGATGAAGCGGGAGCCTCGGCCGAACCTGATGACCTCCGCCCGCCCCCTTTCGATGCTGCGGATCGCTTCGGCGGCGACGGCCGCCTCGATGCATCCGCCGGAGACCGAGCCGAAGCGGCCTCCGGTCTCGGTAACCGCCACATGGGTTCCCGGCGCCCGCGGCGAGCTACCGATCACATCGGTGACCGTCACCAGCGCGGTGCGTTCGCCCCGCGCCGCCGCGTCGAGTAGAAAGCGTAGAAGGTCGGAGAAATCATGCATATGGGCACCAAGCGATATATCGATCGGCGGTTTTGCGGGGTTCTGCCGCGTCGGTCAGTTTGCCTGGCGCCGCTTTGCAATCTCACTCGCCGTAAGTGAAGATGCCCTCTCGAGAAGCGTGAGCGTCCAGAAGACCCTCATCTCAGAGACCTCGTCCCAAATTTGGGCCTGTTACGGCTCACGGTCGCATCTCTGACTATTCAGGACCAAATTGTGATTTGATGGGAAGCTTGCGGATGCGCCTCCCGGTCGTCGCGAAGATCGCATTGGTCACTGCAGGCGCGATGCCCACCGTGCCCGGCTCGCCGATACCGCCCGGCGCTTCTTCGTTCTTCACGAGATAAACCTCGATCGTCGGCGTCTCGTTGATGCGCAGCACGCGGTAGTCGTTGAAGTTGGTCTGTTCGACGCGGCCGCCCTCGATTGTGATCTCCCCCCAAAGCACCGCGCTGATGCCGAAGATGATGCCGCCTTCGATCTGTGCCACGATCGTGTCGGGATTGACGATCTGCCCGCAATCGACGGCGCAGACCACGCGACGCACCTTGACCTCGCCGTCCTTTGTCACCTCTACCTCGGCGATCTGCGAGATGTAGGTGCCCATGGCGAACTGCACCGAGACGCCTCGGCCGACCCCGTCGGGGAGGGGGGAGCCCCATCCCGCCTTTTCCGCCGCGAGATCGAGCACGCCGAGCACGCGCGGCTGTTCGGCGAGCATTGAACGGCGGAACGCGACGGGATCCGTCTTTGTCGCCGCCGCCAGCTCGTCGATGAAGCTCTCCACGACAAATATATTGTGGGTCGGTCCGACGCCGCGCCACCAGCCCGTGGTCAGGCCTGGGGGCTCGTCGCGAACGTAGTCCACAAGGATATTGGGAATTGCGTAAGGGAATTCCTTCGCCGCACCGTTAACGGCGTCTTCGTCCAGGCCTTTGACGAATGCTGGCGGCGCCCATCGCGCCAGGATCGAGGAGCCCGTGACCCGATGGTGGTAGGCGACGAGCTGATTTTGCGCGTCGAGGCCAGCGGTAAAGCGATCGTAGTAATAGGGCCGGTACACATCGTGCTGAATGTCTTCTTCGCGGCTCCAGACAACCTTCACCGGCCCATCGACTTGCTTTGCGATCGCGACCGCCTGCGTGATCCCGTCCACGTCCAGCCGCCGTCCGAAGCCGCCACCGAGAAGGTAGTTATGAACTCGGATCTTTTCGGGCGGGAGGCCGGTGACTTCCGCGGCCGTGGTTTGCGCCCGAGTCGCCACCTGAATGCCGACCCAAATATCGCAGCTGTCCTTCGTCACATTGACGGTGCAGTTCATAGGCTCCATGGCGGCGTGGGCTAGGAAGGGCATCTCGTACACGGCATCGATCTTCTTAGCCGCATTCGGTATCGCCTTGGCGAAGTCACCGTCGCTCCGGGCCAAGGCGCCCTCTTTTTCCGAGGCGCGTGCCATCTGCTGCACGATGCTCTCCGTTGTGACATCTGCGTTGGGACCCTTGTCCCATTCGATGTCGAGCGCGGAGAGTCCTTGCATCGCGGTCCACATATGATCGCCGACCACCGCGACGGCATCGTCGAGGCGAACCACCTGGCGCACACCTTTAAGGGCCATGGCTTTGCTGTCGTCCACGCTCTTCAGCTTGCCGCCGAAGACCGGACACGCGGAGACCGTGGCGAAGGTCATGCCGGGGATCATTGCGTCGATGCCGAACTTCGCCTTGCCGTCCACCTTTTCCGGCGTGTCGAGGCGCTTTGCGGGCGTCCCGATGAGGGTAAAGTCCTTGGGACTTTTGAGCGTGACATTCTGCGGCACGGAAAGTTTCGCGGCCGCGCCGACGAGAGCGCCATAACTGAGTCTCTCCCCGGCCGGCGAAACCACCTCGCCCTTTTCGGCGCGACACGCGGCTGGCTCGACCTGCCACTGGGACGCGGCCGCCTCGATCAGCATGACCCGAGCCGTTGCTCCGGCGCGGCGTAGCGGCTCCCAGAATCCAGGGACAGACGTCGAGCCGCCAGTAACTTGGAAGCCAATCAAGGGATTCTTGTACAACTTATCATTTGGCGGCGCGGCCTCCAAGCCAACCTCGTCGAGCTCAACCTCCAGCTCTTCGGCAATGAGCATCGACATCGAAGTGTAGGTGCCTTGACCCATCTCAACCTGCGGCATGACGAGCGTGATGCTGCCATCGGGTTGGATCCGTACAAAGGCATTAGGCTCGAAAGTCTCTTCGCCAGTTTGAGCCTTTGCGCCTCTCGATCGAGTGAAACAAACACCCAGCATTAATCCGCCGCCGGCAGCTACGCCGGTGATGAGGAATGTTCGACGCGAGAGACCTTTCTGATCTTCTTTATCGTCGTCGCTACAACGATGCAGCATGGCACAGCTCTTTGCTATTAACCCGATTGAGACGCTTGTTTTATTGCGGCTCGGATTCGCGGATACGTACCGCAACGACAGATGTTGCCTGACATAGCCGCGTCGATCTCGCTGTCGGTCGGGCTCGGATTGCTCTCGAGGAGTGCTGCAGCGGACATGATCTGGCCTGACTGGCAGTAGCCGCATTGTACGACTTCAATGTCGAGCCACGCCCGTTGGATTTTCTCTCCGCTTGGAGTATCGCCGATCGCCTCCACGGTCGTGATCTTTTTTCCGACGACGCTGGACACGGGGGCGATGCAGGATCTGATTGGACGGCCATCGACGTGAACAGTACAGGCGCCGCACAACGCCACACCGCACCCAAACTTCGTTCCTGTCAGTCGAACGACATCGCGTAGCACCCAGAGAAGGGGCATGTCGTCAGGCACATCAAGCTCGTGCTCTTGGCCGTTGATCGTCAATGTTGGCATCAGGCCACCACCTTAACAGAGCAACTACTGAGAACCCAATACTCAGTTAGGCGGCCACTGTTGGCTTCACGCCGTACCGTGGCGCGGGCTTCGCGTTGCCGAACTTCTTCGAGAGCTCGCGGCGGTCGGCCTCCCAGCGTTTCCAGGCCTCGCCTTCATGCAGGCCAGGGATGGTGACGAGCTCACCTCTGTCGAGACCGGCGAGCGCCGTATCGACAGCGTCCTCAGCGGCATTGTCAGAGCAAATTCGTTTACTTTGCCAAAATGTCAGAACCGGATTTCGCGGCCATTTATTTTCCTGTATTTCTCCGGGTCGATCTTAGCGGTTCGATGGCCGCCCCAAGTATTTAGAATTTTGCTCTGACAACGCCTGTTGATTAAGCCGATGACATCTTCGATACTGTTTGACACCGTTGTTGCCACGCTTGGTGCCGATGTTGATGCAACCGAATCGGGGCCAGCCGTCTCCTCATTTGACATTAGCCGAATTCGTGGCGCACGCGTCTTGCTGGTTGAAGACAACGAGATCAATCAGGAGGTCGCTATCGGGCAACTTGAGGATGCGGAGCTGTTTGTGGATTTGGCCGAGAATGGCGCGGATGCCGTGCTGATGGTCGGCGAGAACGACTACGATGTCGTGCTCATGGATATGCAGATGCCCGTCATGGACGGCATCGAAGCAACGCAAGCCATTAGGTCTGAATCGCGCTTCCAGGATTTGCCCATTGTCGCGATGACGGCAAACGCCATGGCGGCTGACCGGGAAAAGTGTCTCCAGGCCGGTATGAACGACCATATCCCCAAGCCCATCGATCCCGACCAACTTATTGGCACGCTACTGCGCTGGATCAGTCGTCCCGACGATGCGGGGACGACGCCACAGGGTCAAATCCATGCGAGCGCGCCGGTTCAATCGAAGAATGAGGCTGAAGCGCCGATTGATATCGCCGGGATTGACGTGGTGTCGGCTGTGAAGCGCACTGGCGGTAACAGCAAGCGTTACGAGACGCTGTTGCGCCGGTTCGCACAACAAGAGGCAGACGTGGTCGAAACGATCCGAAACGCACTTTCCGCCGGCGATGCGGCGACGGCGGAACGCGAGGCACATTCCTTGAAGGGCGCTGCCGGCACACTCGGTGCCAAATCAGTTTCCGAAGCAGCAGCGAAAGCGGAATTGGCGATCCGGACCGGCGAGGGAATCGATTTGGCTCTGACGTCACTGTCAGGTGACGTGGGTAACGTCGTCCAAGCTATCCGAGCCGCGCTTCCTGAGGGCCCGGCTAATGGAAATGGCACCGCTTCTGCCGAACCGGCGACGGCGGTCGAACCATTGACGCGACTGAAGAAGCTCCTCGAAAGCAATGACGGTGAGGCCGCGGATTTCATCGTCGAAGCCGAGTCTCAGCTCATCGGTGTGCTTACCGGGGCTGAGATCAAAACGCTTGTCGACCAGGTCGGGAACTTCGAATTTGAGTCGGCCCTCAAGTGCTTGTCGAGTATTACGTCGCGTCTTTCGCTCGATCTTGATGGCAGATCATGACGGGTTCCAACCGCAAGCTCGTGTTGATCGTCGACGACACGCCGACCAATATTGCCGTCGTCGCCGGCGTGTTGAGGGACCAGTATCGCACCAAGGTTGCGACTAATGGCG
>JAGPVD010000132.1 GCA_018067145.1 Methyloceanibacter sp. | reverse complement strand
GCACGGCAAGAAGGCCGACATAGCACAAGGTCAGGAAGGCTATCATTTGGCTTGACCGCTCTGTATGGCCTTCCGATGCAAGACCGCCGCAACGCGCACCCGCAACGCATGCAGTTCCGCTGCGCTGGCAGCAGGCTTCACGAAAGCCCAGACGAAAAAAATTGGCCAGAACACGCCGCCGAAGATCGCGCCAACCCAGCCGCCGACCGTAATTGCATCGGTCTGCGGGTGGTTACGTTGAGCGGCAATCTTGCCCGGCAGCATGGCCAAAACGACCCAAATCGCCACCGCCGAAAACAACAAGATGAATAAGACGACAAGCGCGAATATGTCCAAACCAGACATGTGAACGTCCTCCCAGGGAAGACCAACTTGGATTATCGCGAGGACTTTCGTCCAAGGCAAATTTTGTCCGGCCAACGCGCGGTCTTATGGCCATGTTCGGCATTGTTAGACAAACCTTGCGTCCTGAACGCCTCAGACCAGCACCCTTCGCAGGCCCGTTCAGGTTGGTCTGACAATGTCTTTCTTTCTCTTTTTTCATTTCTGCGAAATTGTGACACCCCAAGGCGCCGTTCCGGTTGGAATTGACTTGATGACCTTGAGGCTCTGGACATCAATCACCGACACATCGTTGCTATTTCCGTTCGTCGCAAATAACAGCTTTTGGTCGGGCGTGAAGGCGAGCTGCCAAACCCGCTTGCCGACGAGCAGATAGTCCTCCACCTCGAACGTCTTAGCGTTGATAACGGCCACGCGATTTGCCGGGCCGAGGGCGACGAAGGCTTTGGTCCCGTCCTTGCTGATGCGAACGCCCACAGGCTGAATGTATTCAGGCTGTACGCCGGGTACCGAAAACTCGATCACCTTTAAGATCTCACGCGTCTTAGCATCGATCACCGTGGCGGTCCCCGCCACTTCCGACGTGACCCAGAGTTGCGCGCCATCCGCAGTGAAGTCGGCAAACCGCGGCCGCTGGCCCACCAGTACATTGTCGAAGATCTCGTTGGTTTCGGTATCGATGAAATGCGCCATGTTGGTCGTTTCCGATGTCACCACCACGACCTTACCGTCAGGGCTCATGCCGACGCCTTCCGGTTCGACGCCAACCGGCACCTCCGCCAGAACCTTCTTGGTCTCAAGATCGATCACTGTCAGCATACTGTCGTCCTCATTGGCGACGTAGACTGGACTGCCCGAGGGATGGATATTGAGGAGCTCGGGGTCTGGACCCGAAGGGAGGTCAGCCACGATCTTCCGGGAGGCGACATCGAGCACCTGAACGGTGTCTGAGTCGCTGGCGCAGATGAGCACCTTCTTATCGTCCTTGGTCAGCATGATGCCCCGCGGCCGCTGCCCCACAGGGATGGTGGTCTGCACCTCCAGCGTGTCGCTGTCGATAACGGTGAGCGAATTGCCTTTCTCGTTGGAGATATAGACGGTGTACGCTTGAGCCGCGCCTCCCAGCCCAATGCCGGTGACCGCAGCCATGGTGGCCACAGCAAGCCTGAATACGCTCATTGTCTTCCTCTCCACTCTTAATTGTCTTCTGCGGGCAGCGTGGTGTGCCCTGTTCTTCGCTAGAATTTGCACGTGCTCTCCGGCGCATCGATGCCGAGCGTATCGACCTCGGCGTGCTCGTGCAGGAAGCCTTGTTGTGGTGACGTCGAGACGGGCAGCTCCGAACCCGCGATGATGATCGGCTGGCGAAGCTGGCCGTCCCATTTGCGGAACGTGACTTTCTGTCCCTTAAATGCCGCGAGATCGAACTTGTCGCCGCGAAGATAGGCGTTGATGGGCGCGAAGTCCCCTGAGCCCGTGCGCGACGCTGCCTCGCCGATGGCGCGCACCGCGAGCCAAGCCTGGTAATCCACCGGCCACATGAAGCGCTTGGCGAAACGCTGGAACCTGTTCTGCATTTGCGTCGCACCCCATTGCTCGTGCGCCGGGTGCCAGCTCATGGCCTTGAGACCGGCCGTGCCGGCCACGGGTCTCGGATCCCAGGTGCGATAGGGAAGATACGGGCCGAAGACCTCTTTTCGGTCGGCGACAACCATCACGTCATAGGAAGGTGCGCCTTGTGTGAAGACCGGCATCTGCAGTTGGATCAGCTGCTGGCCGCTATCGGAGCGGCGTGCTCCCGGCGCCTCTTTGTACTCTCGTTCCTCGACGATCGTGGCACCGAAGCGCTTGGCCGATCTGCGCAGGGCTTCGAGATAGTCGAGATCCTCCGGGAAGGCGCCCTTGACGACGAACCAGCGCTGCCAGCGCTTCCAAACGAGATACTGGGCCAGCGCGTCGGCCAACATGGCGAGGTCGGGTGCCGTATGCAGCACGTTTGCGCGGCAATCCTCCTGCCGCAGGCTCACTTCAGGCGCGCGCGCATTGAACAGGAGCACGTCCTGACCTTTGGCGGAGTCAGAAAGCCGCAACAGCGTTTCAGCTGGCGCGTCCACCAAGACGAATTTGTGCCCGCTCTGGATGAGCGTTTGCAGTGCCGCGACAGCGTCGCCATCAATCGGCACAATTTCGACGTCGAGCGTGAATGCCTGCTTGGTGAACTTCCCCGTAGTGTTGTTGTCCTTGAGCGCGATCTCCGCGCCGGCGATGCCCAGGTCCTCAGGTTCGACGTTCAGGCGCGACAGGGGGATGAGCTGTTTCACCTCCTGTTTGACGTAGCCAATTGGGACCAAAGTGGGATCGGCAGAGGCGGCCGCGGCGACCAACGGCGTGAATCCTAGGAGCCATGCCGTCAGCAGCACATGCCACAGACTCCTGCCCACCTCCCAGATCTTGGGGGTCGCCACGTCTTGAGACCGAACGGGTAGTCGGAACTGCATACGATAAACCACTGACACACCAAGGGCCTGCACGCGCCTGCGCACGACGCTAGTCTAACCGGTCGGCGCCGCGCAACGTAGCAAGACTGGCAGGAGATAGCGGCAAGTTGACTACCTCCCCGCAACCAGGAACAGCCCTAGATGCACTGGTTTATTGACAACTTCTAGGTCGGCGCGCAATCTGCAAGGCGCAAGCCCGCATAAAGGCCGGCGTAAACCGGTTGAAATTGGGTACATCCAAGGAGGAAAATATGGGGAGTTGTAAAGCAGTCGCCACGATTGTTGGCGCGCTAGTAGTGAGCCTCGCTGGAGCCAATTTGGCTTGGGCTGGCTCTGAAAAGGAAACCGCCGCAACCACAAAAATCAAAGACGCACCGGTTCCATCTGTGTCGCAGGATCAGCTCAGCGCCGCGGCGAGCGACGGAAAAAACTTTCTTCATACCAACGGCAATTACGAGCAAACCCGCTTCTACCCGGAAAAACAGATCAACAAGTCCAATGTCGGCAAGCTTCGTCCCGCATGGATTTTCCAGACTGAAGTGAAAGAGTCGTTGGAGACGACGCCGATCGTCGTCGACGGCGTGATGTACGTCACCACGTCGTTCAATCACGTCTATGCCCTCGACGCCAAGACCGGTGAACAGTTCTGGCACTACAAGCACAAGATGGGACCCGTCACGACCTATTGCTGCGGTCCCAACAATCGCGGCGTCGCCATCTATAAAGACAAGGTCTTTATGGGGACGCTTGATTCCAAGCTCGTCGCTCTCGACGCCAAGACCGGTAGTCTGATTTGGGAAACCCAAATCTCCGATCCAGAGCTTGGCTACAGCGAAACCATGGCGCCGACCGCTGTCGACGGCAAGATTCTGATCGGCACCAACGGTGGCGAGTATGGTATCCGCGGTTTCGTGCGCGCCTATGATGCCGACACGGGCAAGCTCGTGTGGAACTTCCACACGGCGCCTGAGAACTCCGTCGGCGTGTGGGCGACCAAGGATGCCACGGGCAGGGACATGCATCGCGACATCGCGGCTGAGAAGGCGGCGCTCAAGAAGCTGGGCGATCCCTATAAGACGCTTGGTGGCGGTGTGTGGCAGAATCCGGCTGTCGACCTCAAGACGAAGCGCATCTTCTTCGTCGCCGGCAATCCTTCGCCAGACCTCGACGGCTCGATCAGGCCCGGCGACAATCTCTACACGAACTCGCTGGTGTCGGTTGATCTCGATACGGGCAAATATGTCTGCCATTACCAATACATCGCTCATGACGTTTGGGATCTGGACGCGGTCAGCCCGCCGATCCTGGTCGATGTGAAGAATAAGGATGGCAAGGTGGTCCCCGGCGTGATCCATGGTGGAAAGGTTGGCAACGTGTTTGTCCACAATCGCGACGACTGCAGCCTCATCCGCTTCTCCGAGGCGATGGTCGATCAGACCGGGATGTGGACACTACCGACCGCTGAGGGCGCCAAGATGCTCCCAGGCGCCAATGGCGGCGTTGAATGGTCGGTGATGTCCGTCAATCCGGACCTGAACCTGACCTATGCTGTCAACCTGCACCAGCCGATGACCTACCACGTCGAGAGCTCGCCCTATCCGGACGGCAAGCTCTGGCTCGGTGGTGCCTTCAAGATCATCCCCGGCTCCGAGCAGTTCGGCAACGTCACCGCCGTCGACTACAACACCGGCAAGATCAAGTGGCAAAAGAAGACGCCGCAGCCGATGATCGGCGGTTCGCTGGCCACGGCCGGTGGACTCGTGTTCACGGGTGAAGGCGATGGTTGGTTCAGAGCCTATGACGCTGAGAACGGTGACGTGCTGTGGTCGTTCTTTGCGGGTGCGGGCGTGAATGCGCCACCGGCCTCCTACTCGGTGGACGGCAAGCAGTACATCGTGGTCGGTGCGGGTGGTAATACCCAGCTCAACTTCAGGCGTGGAAACAACATCATCGCCTTTACGGCCGATTGATCTTACGTTTGCCTGCTGAACGATTAGGATAACTGAGGACGGAGCGCCTTGTGCGCTCCGTCCTTTTCTCGGCGGACCCCAGATGCAGACCTTCGGCATCCAGGCTCAGCAGCTTTCGTGGCTGATGGCCGACGCGTTGCGCAATATGCAGACAAAGCAGAAGGGTTAGGCGGCTTCGGTTTCGCCGCGGGTCTTTCTTGAGACTGCAACGCTAGCGCAGCCTGGGCTGCCTCTTACCACGGCTTCTTGTGGTCAGTGGTCAATATGTCATCGTAGTGGACTTGCATGATTGCCGATGGATCGGCAAGGTGCGCTGCCGTGAACTGGCCTTTGAAGTCGCCGATCGAATTGAACGCACGGGTCTCCATCCACTCGCGCAGACCGTTCACCAACGCACACTCTTCACAGAAACATCTCTGGCAGATAGGTTGTTATCTGCTAGGCGCCTTTATAAGTATTATCCAATGCATAGAAAAACTGATTGTAGTCACCGGTTAACCCGTTACCTGATTGCGTTGGCTGCGCTATTGACCCTGGCCGGGAATTCGCACGCACAGGAACAAAGCATCGAGCAGACCATCGCTACCTGCCAGGGTTGTCATGGAGCAGACGGTGTACCGGTCAGTGCGGATATTCCCATTCTTGCCGGGCAGGAATACTACTATCTCTACGTGCAGCTCAAGGACTACAAGGCGGGTCTCCGCGCCAATCCCATTATGAGCGAAATGGTCCAGAACCTGAGCAAGGATGACATGAAGGCACTGGCCCAGCATTTTTCGGAAAAACCCTGGCCGCGGGTAGCGGAGGAACTGGATGACAGCAAGGCAGCCAAGGGCAAAAGTGCACTTGCGGCCGGGCAGTGTTCGCAGTGTCACAGTACCTACCAGGGCGACAGCCGTGTGCCCAGGCTTGCGGGACAGCACGTGGCCTACCTGCTGCAAACCATGCAGGACTTCAAAAACAAGGTACGCAAGAATTCTCCGGCCAAGGGTTCCCTGTTGGGCTCCTTTAGCGAGGAGGACCTCGAAGCCATGGCGCATCACCTGGCCGGCCTGTAGCACCAGAGAAACCATGCCATCAAGCAATCGCTGGTCCATCGACGCCGCTATTTTTGATATGGATGGATTGCTCATTGACTAAGAGCGACCATCGCTGACCGCCTGGCGGCAAACCACGCCATAAATCTTCGCAGAAGGAATGGAATTCGAGCCCTTGCGCGGCGCAGATCGCGTACGCGTCGTCCTCGCTGTCTGCTTCGATCAGGACAAGCAGAGAGCCCTCAAGGACGCAGAACGTCACCGGCCTGCGCTCGACCCGCGGTTCGGCGAATCATCAAAACCATCGCCTGTGGGCGGGTAATGCTGCTTCCGCCGAGGACGCGGCCATCGCGGAGAAGGCCAAGCTTTGCGCCGCCTGTCATGGCGAGAACGGCGTGCCAATCAACAAGCAGACCCAGGTGATCTGGGGGCAGAACGAAGGCTATTTCTATTTGCAGCTTCGCGACTTCAAGCGGGGGACGCGCAAGAACCCATTGATGGAGCCGATCGCCGCGCAGTTCGAGAAGAAAGACATGTATGCGCTTGCTGCGTGCTTCACGAAAAAGAAGTGGCCCGATCTCGGCCAGCCGTCGGCGCCGGGGCCGTCGCTGCCAAGGCCGACTCTGCGGCGCGGTCAATTGGCTGCCGCGGCTGTCACCTCGATCATTTTCAGGGCGACGGCACCACAGCGCGGCTTGCAGGACAGTGGCAGGAATATTTGCTCACGCAGATGTTGGGTTTCCGGGACGAATCGCGCGGCAACAACCCGGGCATGTCCGATCTCATGAAGGCGACACCCGAAGACGATTTTGAGGCGCTGTCGCAATATCTCGCGGGTCTTCAGATCGACGCTTATCTCGGCCACGGGCGGTAGCGTCTGACTGCTGGCGCTTATTGCGTCGCGGAGAGCTTCTCGCGTAGTGCCGTCAGCGAGGTCAGATCGCCTGCCTTTTTGCCTTGCTTGTCACGTAGGCTTCCGTCGGCGCCGCGGGCAAGCAGGAGATCGACGATGACCTCGTGATCCTGCTCGGCTGCAGTCATCAGGGCGGTACGGCCGCGATTGTCCTGATCGTCGATCTGCGCCCCGCGATCCAGCAGCAAGTTTACGACTTGAACGACGTCGTTCACGCCGGCTTCACTGGAATAGCCCGCCGCCCACATCAACGCCGTGAGATCGTTTCCATAGCTGGCATTGACGTCGACACCCTTGTCCAAAAGCAAGCGGGTCACGGGAAGAAATCCGCGCCCGGCGGCATACACGATCGGCGCCTTTTGCGTCTTGTCGATCGCATTGAGGTCCGCGCCCTGATCGATGAGGAACGCGACGATGGGTTCGCTTCCCATAAAGGCGGCGGCTGACAGCGGACTGATATCGCTACGGCCGAGCAGGTTCACATCGGCCCCACGCGCCACCAGCAGCTCCACGATCTCGCGCCGACCCGTCTCCGCCGCTTTATAGAGGGCCGAGGAGCCATCGAGGTTCTGCGCATCGATCAGCGCGCCGCGATCCAAGAACAGCGTAACGAGCTCGGCCTGCCCGTTCGCGGCTGCGCGCGCCAAGGGCGTCGCCCCGAACCGGTCGCGCGCCTCAAGGGAAGCCCCTTTTTTGAGGACGAGGCGAGCTAGCTCGTGGCATCCCTTGTCGGCAGCCGAGAACAACGTGTTGTTGATTTCTATGGGACCAGCGCCCCGTTCGATTTGCGCGTAGCGCTGCTCAAGATTTTGGCAGGTTTTCCGGTTGGCAAGCGCGCTGTTGGGTAGCAACACCAAACATGGCAGCGCCATCCCGAGGACAAGACGACAGGGATAAAACATGGGTCGCTTCATACTGGGATCCGATCGTTCCGTCGAGCCTGCGCGATTCGTTCACCAAAGGCTGCGCTCCTGCGTCTACCGAAGGCTAGCCTAGTATTTGGAGCCATTCTTGGCATACTCACCCAGGGATTGTCAGAGCAAATCGGTTTGAACCGGGCAAGGGGCCTCGATCCACAGCCACTTCAACCACGACCGCCATCTCAGCCGCCGCGACATTTTCAAGCAGAGCCGTTCTGTCGCCCTGACCGGCGGGCGTCATCTGCCGGCTTGAGCACCTCAGACCGGCAACCTTCGCAGGCTCGTTCAGATTTGTCTGACAATGCCCCTCAAGATGACATGCCAGCAGGCAATTTAAGGTCCGGCCGAACGCCGGGCCTTAAGGCATTCTTTGGGTGCTGAGCGCGATGGTGTCCCACGGTAGACGATGAAGCGGGGGCTTCGATGATCAGATCCTACACAGACCACGCAGCGAACGAGCGGACCTTCCTCGCCTGGCTTCGTACCGGCGTTGCGGTGATAGCGTTCGGGTTCTTGATGGAGAGGTTCGATCTCTTCATCCGCACCATGGCCGAGGCCACCTCGGTCGAGGCCGTGCGCCGGCTGCAGCCCGAAGGACTGTCCCACTCATTGGGTGCGGGGCGAAGTTTCATGCTGGTCGGCATCGCCTTCATTCTGGTGGCGACCGTGCGTTTCGTACGTACAGGGTGGTTGCTCGACGATCCCAAGATCCACGAAACAGGCATTGTCACCGATCTCAGCCTGTCGGTGATCCTGGCTATTCTCCTGCTCTTCGTGAGTGTGCCCCTCATTTTTCACTAGGGCTCGGCTCGCGCTTGGGAAGCAATCCGGCTCAGTAAACCGAGTCGAAAAGATCGTAATAGGAGAGGTCGAGATAGCCGGCCCGGACGCCGCGATTGGTCACGTTCCACTGGGTAAACCAGTCATAGGTCTCCCAAAACCGCGCGCTGTTGCGCAAGATGCCGTAGCGGTCGCGCAGCGTGTTCCAGTCAGCGAGGGTTTGAACATCGCGTAAGCCCTTCAGGAAGTTGCGGGCCTGGTCAAAATCCATCTCCATGAAGTAGTTCGGAAAGCCCCCGATGATGGTCGGGTAAATGCTCATGGTGTAGAGGTTCGGCAGCGACTGACCGTTCTGGAATAGGAGCGTATCCTGGGAGGAGTACACCCTGTTGGCGATGATCGAATAGACGCGCGCGTCGTCGCCGCCTTTCAGTTTCAGTAGGATCACGCTCGGCAAAAAGCGCGGAAACTTGTAGGCTCGCGTCTGCGTCAACAGCGATGCCGCCTTGACCCAGTCGTCGTAGCTGTCAATCGGATCATCCAAGGATATGTCCGGTTTGATGCGCGGGTTGAGCAGGTCGGGCGGTCCGCTGACCTTCTCGCCCATATGACTCTGGATGCTCTCGACAAGGCTGAGCATGGGATCGTGCTTGCTCGTTCTGACCTGTGTGGGCTGATCCGCGCCGGCGAAGGGCATGAGTTCGAGCGCGACTTGACCGACACCTTGGGTCCAATCGTTGCGGTATTTTTGGCGCTCATCTTCGGGCAGTAGCAGCAGGTAGTTGTCCTCGAACTCCTGGCGCAGATAGTTGAAGAACACCAAGGTTTCTAGCTTGGAGAGGTCGCCGGACCAGTATTTGAAGTTGGCGACCGTGTCGTAGTAGATGCGCTCGAAGCCGCTATAGTCCATCAGCCAATGGGTGCGGGGGAGGCCGCCCTGCCGGCCCTTCAAGACCGACACATTGCTCTCGTGGCGCATCACCGTCAGCCACGCATTGGGGTTCTTGCGATTGCCATTCCAGATCGCGTCGATCGTGTAGCCTTTGGGCCGCAGCTTTGCGAGCGCGTTCCCATAGGCCGTCTCGTAATTGTCATTGCCGAGCAAGGAGCGATCCATGAAGGCGCCCCAAGTCTCAAGCCCGAGCTTTGGTTTAAGAACCGAGATGTCATATTTGGGATCTATGAAGTGGACCCAGAACTGGTCCTTGATGGCGAAGGTCGCCGTTTGACCTAAACACACAGGCCCATAGGTGATGCCGGACACGATCATCTCGGAGTTTTCCAAGAGGAAACGGTAACGCGCCTCAGTCGGAATGGCTTGATAGACGAAGAAAGGGTTGCCAACCCCCCAGGGTGTGTCGAGCTTTGCCTTGTCGTCCCATTTGGGTCTCAGGAACCGCTTCTTCAAATGTTTGATTTCGGCAAGGTCGAGGTGCCAGATGAAATGGTTCTTCTGCACAATCGGCGCGGTGATCTTCTTCAGGCGATAATAGAAGCGATCGACCCCGCCATATTTGTACGGATTTGTGTAAGGCAGCGGCGTGTCGATGATCTCGATGGGTGCAGGCGCGCTCGCGCCCGCTTTGGCCGGCGGTGTCTTTGAGCGCACTAGGCGGAAATAGTCCCCGGGGCTTTCCTCGAGGACGATGGTTGCCGAGAAAATGTGGTCGAAGATGTAGCGTGAGACGAGCTGAGATTTTTTGTTAGGATTATTGAAGAAGTTCTCCCACTCCAGAACCGCCGCCGCATTGTTTGGCGTCCTGGCGGCGAGCAATTCCGCATCGCTGGGGCCCGGCGATCCTGCCGCCACCCAATTCCGCACGGTCTTGAATTCCTCGGCGTCGAGTGCCGGGAGACCGAAGGGCATACCCCTTTGTGGTTTTTTGTTGAGCGTGGTTTTCAGCGCGTCTGGCGTTGCCGCGCATTGGTGCTCGTAGCGCTTGGCGTAATCCGGCATCAGAGCCTTGCGCGAGAAACCAGGCTTGTTGTGGCGTGTCCCGGTTTCCACCATTTGATACAGCAGCGAGCGATACAGGTTTTCAAACCTTGTGCCGCCACGCGACAGCACCGGAAAGAAACCGCGCACGCGCCACTCTGCGGTCGTCTGGACGAGGTCCATGTCCGTGCGCGGATAGGCCTCTACGTGGATCGAATAGGGGTTCTTGCCGAGGGCGCCACGTTCCGTCGCACGAAACGATGTGAGCTTGAGGTTGCAGGGCGAGCCCGCGCAGCCGTGACAGGCGACGCAGCGTTTATTGAAGAGCGGCTGGATGTGGGTTGTGTAGCTGGGCGAGGAGGTTGACTGGGGTGGCGCGTGACCCTCAGCCGGTGCTTCCGTCGGGCCGGAAACTGCAAAGGCGGCGAGCAAGACGAGCAACGCAAGACTGACCGCCGCGGCAACCTTCGCCCCAGGCCGCTCATTTGATGTCCCAGTTCCAGAGCCTAGATCTGACATATCAATTTTCCGCGGTTGCTGTGCTTGCTTCCTGTCTATTCAGACTAACGGGCTTTCGAGGCCCCGGGCGCCTCTAACTTGCCTGCGCATCCCGGCTCGCAGTCGGTGCGTTCCTCAAGTGGTTTGCCGTCGCGGCCAAGATTGCAGGCGCTGTTGACCAAGGCAAGATGCGAGAAGGCTTGAGGGAAGTTACCGCAAAGCCGCTTCGAGCTCGTGTCGTATTCCTCGCTGAGAAGCCCGACATCGTTGCGTAAAGTGAGTAGGCGCTCGAAGAGCTTCACCGCGTCGTCACGCCGACCGAGAAGCACATAGGCATCGACGAGCCAGAAGCTACAGGCAAGGAACAGGCCTTCGCCGGGCGGGAGGCCGTCGCTGCTCTTGGAGGTGTCGTAACGGAGTACGAGACCGTCCTTCACCAGCGTTTTTTCGATCTGCGCGACGGTGCCCGCTATGCGCGGATCGTCGGCGGGTAAAAAGCCGACTGCGGGGAGCAGCAGCAGGCTTGCGTCTACCTCCTGCTTTCCATAGGCACGCGCGAAGCTGTTGAGCTCCTTGTCGTAGCCCTTCTGGCAGACCTGTGCGTGGATCGTCTCCCTGATGTCGTGCCAGCGTTCGATAGGGCCGCTCAATTTGAAGCGCGTGGCGCTCTTGATGGCACGGTCGAACGCGACCCAGGCCATGACCTTGGAATAGGTGAAATGCTCAGGTCCGCTGCGCACTTCCCAAATGCCTTGGTCCGGTTTCTGCCATTGGCTTTCGAGATGGCTGAGGATGGAGATCTGCAGCTCCCAGCCCGACTCCTCGGGCGCGAGGCCGCCCTTGCGGGCTTGATGCATGGCGTCCAGCAACTCGCCATAGACATCTATTTGAATCTGACCATGTGCGCCGTTACCGATGCGCACGGGCGTCGAGTTTTCGTAACCGGGAAGCCAGGGAAGCTCGACTTCGTAGAGCCGCCGTTCTCCGGCGATGCCATACATGATCTGCATTTGATCGGGGCTGCCGGCGACCGCGCGCAGCAGCCATTCGCGCCAGTCGCGGGCCTCCTGGAAGTAGCCGGTGTTCATCAGGGCGAGGAGGGTGAGCGTTGCGTCCCGCAGCCAGCAATAGCGATAGTCCCAGTTGCGCTGTCCGCCGAAGTCCTCCGGCAGCGAAGTTGTCACCGCCGCCACCAAGCCGCCAGTGGGCGCATAGGTCATCGCTTTCAGCGTGATGAGCGAGCGCCTCACCGCGTCGGCATACGGGCCCGTCACATCGCAGGTGTTGGACCAATCTTTCCAGAATTTCTCGGTCTCGCTGAGCAGGTTCTTCCAGTCGGCCTTTGGCGGGTCAGGTACGAAGGATGCATCGTAAGTCAGCGCGAATGACACGGTCTCGCCTGCGTTGACGGTGAACGAGCCCACGGTCTTGAAGTCTTCGCCACGCAGTTCGATGGTGGATTGCAGGATGAGCTTGTTAGGACCTGCGACCGCACGCAAGCGGCGGTCCTCAAGCGTAGTGACCCAAGGCA
This sequence comes from Methyloceanibacter sp., assembly GCA_018067145.1. Taxonomy (GTDB): domain Bacteria; phylum Pseudomonadota; class Alphaproteobacteria; order Rhizobiales; family Methyloligellaceae; genus Methyloceanibacter. The sequence goes on along the minus strand of JAGPVD010000132.1, from coordinate 7,481 downwards.
CTTCCTGGCCGTAGCCGAAGCGCACGACGAACTCCATATCGAAGTCAACCGTACCGCTGTCGCCGACCACCAAGCGGACGACATTGGGATGCTCCTCACGCGGATACATAAAGTCGATTAGCGTGGCCGTGCCCGTCTCGGTTTCGTATCGCGTTTCGAGAATGAGCGTGTCGGGGCGGTAGCGCCGGGTGATCTTGGCGTTGGGATCGCTTGGGGCGATCTGCCAGCGGCCATTCTCGGGCGTGCCGAGTAGGGCCGCGAAACAGGCCTCGGAATCAAAGCGTGGGCAACAGAACCAGTCGATCGATCCATCGGTCCCAATGAGTGCTGCGGTTCGGCAGTCACCAATCAGGGCGTAGTCTTCAATGGGGAGTGTCATCGCCGCCGCGCTCTAAAGACCGACGCTGCTTTGCATGAGACCGCCATCGGCGAAAATCGTGGTGGCCGTGAGATAGGTCGCGGCGTCGCCGGCGAGGAACGCGGCCACGTTCGCAATCTCTTCGGGGCGCGCCATGCGCCCTAGCGGAATTGCGGAATCCAGCTTCTTCAGCTTAGACGGATCGTCCATGGTGCTGTCATTGATCGGTGTTTCGACCGCGCCCGGGCCCACGCCCACAACCAAAATATCGTGAGGCCCGAGTTCGACGCCCGCGGTGCGTGTCAGCATCCGCATTCCACCCTTGGAGAGGCAATAGGCGGTGTTGCCGGGCATTGGCCAGTCTTCGTGCACCGAGGTAATATTGATGATGCGTCCGCCGCCGCCCTGCTTGATCATTTGCTGGGCAGCAAGTTGGGTTCCGAAGAACGCGCTCTTGAGGTTGATCCTCATGACGCTGTCATACTGATCTTCCGTCGTGTCGAGGACCGAGGTGCGGGTTTCAATGCCCGCGTTGTTCACCATGATGTCTAGCCGCCCAAATTTGCTGACAGCCGCGTCGACGAGCTTCTGCAGATCGGCGACCTGGCTGACATCCGCATCGACCCCGATGCATTGATTGCCGAGTTTACAGATCTCCTGTTCCAGTGCCACTGTCGCATCCGGGTTCGCCACATAGTCGATGACAGTGCGGGCGCCTTGTCGGGCCAATTCGAGAACGATCGCTTGTCCGATGCCGCTATTGCCACCGGTGACGATCGCGACCTTGTTCTTCAAAGACATGCGCGGAACTCCATCTGGTAATTCAAATCCTTAGGCGTGCGATCGGCGCGCCTCGGCGGGAAATGGCGTCGGATAAACCTAGACATTGGCGATAGCATCGACAACCTTGCCTGCGTCCTAACTAGGCGGCCGTTCATTGCTTAGGCAGTGAATTTTTGATGATCTCGCGCAGGGACGCAAATCTTGATGGCGCAACATGACGTGATCATTATTGGCAGCGGTGCGGGTGGCGCTAGCGTTGCCTACAAGCTCGTCAACGCCGGCAAGCGTGTGCTCCTCATCGAGAAAGGGCCGTTTTTGCCGCGCAATGAATCCACGCTGGAAGTCAGGCAGGTTTTCGTCGACGGCGTGTTCAAGAACCATGTGGTTTGGCTCGACGGCAAGGGGCGCGAGTTTGTCCCCGGCGAATTCTACAATGTTGGCGGCAAGACCAAATGGTATGGCGCGGCTCTGTTCCGTTTCCGGCCCGTCGAGTTCGAGGCGGAGGCCGGCTACGACGTGCTGGGCTGGCCGTTTGGCTACGAGACGCTGAAGCCTTACTACGACGAGGCCACGGCGCTGCTTGATATCACCACATTCAAGAATGAGCCGCAGCTTCAAGCGCTGCTTGATAAAATCACGATGGCGGACCCTGCATGGAAGTTGGAGTCGCTGCCGCTCGGCCTGTCGAAAGACATCGTCAATCACCCCGAGGAGGCAAAGCATTTCGACGGCTTCGCCGTGCCGTCCGGCGATAAGTCGGATTCCGAGCGCAATCTGATCGACCACATTCGCGGCAAGCCAAATTTCACGCTCATTGCTGGCGATCCCGTTGCCGAGCTCATTGCAGCGCCAGGCGATCCGCGCACCATCACCGGCGTCAAATGCGCTGATGGCTCGGCCTACGAGGCGGACACGGTCGTGCTGGCCGCGGGCGCCATGACGTCTCCGCGTATTCTCCAGGACCATCTTAATGCGAGCGGGCTAACCCTGCCATGCGGTGACCTGGTTGGCGCCAATTTCAAAATGCATATCAATTCGGCGATCCTCGGCTTCTCGCCATTCACCGATCACGACGTGCTGCGCAAGACGGCGGTTCTCTACAACGACAAGTTTCCGCATTCCTCGATGCAATGCCTCGGATGGATCGACGCGGAGATCCTCGCCACGCAGGCGCCATCGGAGATGCCGGGCTTTCTCGACAAGTTCCTCGGCAAGCGCGCGATCGGTTTTTGGGCGACGACGGAGGACTCCTCGTCGGCTGAGAACCGCATCATCTCCGGCGGGCCGGGCGGCAAACCAATTATGGATTACAGCCTTGACCGCATGAAGAAGGCGGAGAAGGAGCACAAGGCGCTGATCGACGCCTGGATTGAGCGACTGTTGCATGCAGGTCTGGTTGGCTTCGACAAATATATGGGCATGGCCGGTACGGCCCATGCGCTCGGCAGCCTGGTTACCGGCGACGACTCCAAGAGCTCGGTGGTCGACCCCCATGGCAAAGTGCACGGCATGGAGAACCTTTACGTCGGCGATGGCAGCCCGCTGCCGCGCGCGAGTCGCGTCAATCCATCGCTGACCATCTACGCCTGGGGGCTTCGCCTTGGGGACCATCTCGCCGGGGTCAGCGCCTAGCGACGAGTGGGACATCGGCGACAGCTAAGCCAGTTTGGTTTCAGGCGTGTTTGCCCTTCGCGGCAGCCACGCTTCCATGGCGCACTAGCCCCTCAATGCCCGGGTTTTCTGGCGCGACAGACATCTTCACAGCCGCAGGGCATCTCAGTATTTGTGGTAGATGCCCATGATCTCGAAGTCAGCCTCTTGGAGCTGATATTTCTGCACGACGCTCGCCGTGTCTGAGAGGGCCCGCACGCAAGCTTCATGGGCCGCTTGTTTCTCAGCGTTGCTGAGCTTCTCATCGCTGTCTGCCCGCTCCGCTGTGGTCAGGCAGAGCGCAGCGTCTTGAGCGGATGCCGGGCCGGCCATGCCGACCAGGCACAGGCCGAGAACGGCGGATCGGCTTAGATTTCTAGCTAACAAAGCTTGCTTCCTCGGGCTCCATGATCGCCCGTAAGAGTTAAAGTGAGCGAGGCGGTGCGGGTATGGTTTGAAGAGGAAGCCGGCCGCTTTCGTCTATTCGGCGGCGAGGCGGACATATTCGCCGTTGGCGACCGGGCAGGCGGCCCATAGCTCGTCGAGCGCGCCGATGAGCGTCGCCATCTGGGCGTCGCTATGCACGGGCGAGGGCGTGAAGCGCATGCGCTCCGTGCCCCGGGGCACGGTGGGATAGTTGATGGGCTGCACATAGATTCCGTAGTGGGTCAGCAGCGTATCCGTCACCGCCTTGCAGTGCACGGGATCGCCAACCATCACAGGCACGATATGGCTCGGATTATCCATGACTGGCAGCCGGGCTTCGGCCATCAGGCTTTTTAGCGTTCCGACCCGCTCCCGATGCCGCGCCCGCTCGAAATCGCTTCCCTTTAGGTGACGGATCGAGGCGAGCGCTCCGGCGGCGATGGCCGGCGCGAGAGAGGTGGTGAAGATGAAGCCAGGCGCGTATGAGCGGATGGCGTCGCAACAAGCTTGGCTCGCGGCGATATAGCCACCCATGACGCCAAAACCCTTTGCCAATGTGCCGTTGACGATGTCGACTCGGTCCATGACGCCGTCACGTTCGGCGATGCCACCACCACGTGGCCCATAAAGGCCAACCGCATGGACCTCATCAATATAAGTGAGGGCGTTGTACTTCTCGGCCAGAGCACAGATTTCGGCGACTGGCGCAATATTGCCATCCATGGAGTAGACGCTCTCGAAGGCGATGATCTTGGGCGTCTCCAGCGGGACCTTCTTGAGTAGGTCCTCCAGGTGACCGACGTCGTTATTGCGGAAGATGTGCTTCGGCCCGCCGCCGTGGCGGATGCCCTCGATCATCGAGGCGTGGTTCTTCTCGTCGGAGAAGATCACGAGGCCGGGAATCAGGCGAACCAGCGTCGAGAGCGTCGCGTCGTTGGCGATATAGGCGCTCGTGAATAGAAGCGCGGCGTTCTTGCCATGGAGGTCAGCAAGCTCAGCCTCAAGCTCAACGTGATAGTGGCTGGTGCCCGAAATGTTGCGCGTGCCGCCGGAACCGGCGCCAACGGTATCAATGGCTTCGTGCATGGCCGCGAGAACCGCCGGATGCTGGCTCATCCCGAGATAATCGTTGGAACACCAGACAGTGACGTCGTGGGTTCCCTCTTCGGTGAAGTGGTCGGCGGTCGGATAGGCTCCGCAGCGGCGCTTCAGATCGGCGAAAACGCGATATCGGCCTTCGCTATGCAGCGATTCAAGATGCTGACGGAAGCGATCCTCGTAATCCATCTGTCTCTGTTTCCCTAGACCATTGGCGTCCGCCAACGGCACCCAGCTATTGGCTGAACAGATTGGATATCGTTATTGCCACCCGGACTGAGCAAGTTCTTGTTCCGCTTGCTTAAAGTTCCCATGCGCCGGGTTTTGCGTCCTTAGTTAGTAGCCCAATCACACGTTGGTCACAAGGATCGGCGCTCATCCCGGGGTAGTTCTATTGTCGCATAGACCATCCCGAGGCCTCCGAGCTTTGACCTAAGTCAACCGGAGAGGCGCGCCGGGCTTGCTCCGCTGGCGGCCCGGTCGGTATTTTTCTTGAACTATGTGCTGAGTTCATCCGCCGTTCCGGCTGACGCGTGGTCCCATTATTACAGAAACCAAAGGGCTCCCTGTTGGGTCTCATACCTGATGGTCGCGCTAGTCGGCCCGCAAACAGGGAAAGACGTCCATGTTTATGAGCCAATCCTACGACCGTGCCTGAAAGGACGGTTGCGAGCTTCCTCCCTGGTGCCGGCGCTGCGCTGCTGGTGCTCTCCTTTGCCGGGGCCAGTCTTGCCCATGAGCCGGACCTCAACGAATTGCGCCTTGATCGGATGCTATAGTCGGCGCCGGCAAAGGATGGATTGTCCTAAACCGACCTAGCTGCTCGGCATTTTTGGTGCGTTGGCGCAGTAGCGGTCGAGCCGTGGGACGCATAATACTAAACTTAAGTCTCATCACTGAGATGCGCTACGACGCCGATCTTTGCCGATCTTTAATGTACCAGTCCTCGATCTTCTGCACGCCCGGGTTCTCACCCATTTTGAACGGCCAGGAGTCCACGGCATATCTCTGGCCGGTCTTTTTTTCCAGCAGCACCGCAGCCCAATGCGGCCAATACTCCACCGGCTTGCCTTTCAACATGCCCTTGATCAAGTTGCCCTTGGCGATAGGGGTCTGAACAGTGTGATGTTTGAGCAGCCCGTTTGATTCCAGTATCAGAAGATAGCTCGTGGTGTTGGTAGCCTCGTCAACGCAATCCTGCTGTGACGAATCGCCCGACGAGCGGAACGACATGCCCGGGTTGTCCTTAAGGCCCAGCTTCTTGCCCACATCCCTCTCTATGCGCCCAATGGCATAGGCCATAGCGCGACGCTCCTCGTAGGGAGTATCTGCGCGTTTTACCTTGCGCATAAGGGCGGCAAGTTCGGCGATATCGGGCTTTCGGAAGTAATATGGGCTCTTCTGCTTGCATGTATAGGCGTGGCAAACTTCGACCTTGTTGAATTGGGTCGGAGGGGCAACCCTGAACTCAGTGTAATGGCGTGCAGGGGCGCCGGTCCGCTCATAAGTGCAAGCGGGAAGCACTATGCCTGCGACCAACAACACAACCACCGTCCGGCCTTGCACTTCTGTATCCTCCGAATTGCTTCCTGAGTAGTTAGTCCAGGAACGGCTCATTGCTCAAGTCGAATCATCTGAAACAGGAGCAGCGGGCTTCGAATAGGTGGTCAGTCGGGAAGTGCCTTAGTCAGTAGCGAAAATACACGGCAGACTGCGGCTCGTGAGTTCATCGGCGACGGGATAGATGAGTTCGCCGGCAATATTGAGGTTGAGCACGGCAGTATCCACGGGCTGTTCGCTTAGGATCGTAAGGGTCTTGCCGACTGCAGCTTTTAGGCGCGACGACGACACAACCCAGCCCCGCTAACAGATACTCAAGTTGAAGCGCCACTGGCGCCTTATCCTCGACCACGAGGAGGCCCTCGATCTGCGGCGTCTGCTCAGAATCGTTCATGGTCTGTTTGCTCCGGTCACGATTCGCGGCTTGTTTTTGGCCAAAACCTTAGGATTCGAATGTGGCTGAGCCGACCCCAGGAGGAGGCGTCTTCTAGACCAGGACCGCGACCTCGCGGGCCCCAATATTGTCTGGAACGGCGCCAACTGCTTAGGGTAAAAGGAAGAATCGGGTGCGTGTCGCGAATGCAACTGCTCTGTACATGGATTAGGCTGTCCAGGGCCGTTATCCGCCGTTGCCATCGGCTTGGGGTCCCTGAAATCCGTTCGAGAAGGTGTGGGGTTGGCCACTAAATACTTGATAATCAACGATTTTTATCAAAAATACCCGGTGATCTTAGGGGCCCCGGGGGACAAAAGGCTCGTGGCGGAAATGTCACAAAGCGCCAAAAACGACCCCACTTGCTTGGATAGCAATTTACCTTCCGGCCTGAACGCGTATAAGCAGACATAGAACTCTCTACCGGGGGATCTCTACCTAGTACGGATAGGAATTCACAAACGCGGGGCCGAGAGGCGAATTTCGAAGACGAGAGTTTAGATTAGGCAATTTATACAGGGAAGGTGGAGATGGAAATGTTTGGGGGACTGACAAAAACATCCAGTCGCATCGCCATCGCAGCCGCATTCGGCATGTCGCTCGGTGGATACGCCATGAGCACTCCGGCCATGGCTGCGGATCTTGGTGGCGACTGCTGCGCGGATCTTGAGGAGCGTGTTGCTGAACTTGAGGCGACGACGGTCCGTAAGGGTAACAAGAAGGTGTCACTAACCATCTCCGGTTGGGTCACCAAGTCGGCCAACTGGTGGGACGACGGTGCTGAGAGCAACTTATACTTTGGTGACAAGGGTACGACCCTTTCGAGCCACTTCCAGCTTTCCGGTTCTGCGGTGATCGCTCCGGGTTGGTCTGGCGGTTATACGATGAGCGTTGAAGCGCCGGGTACGAATTTCGGTTTCGCCTCTAACCAGTTCAATCCTGGCGACAACGATGGCTTCCAGCAAATCCAGACGCTGCTGTCCTACATGTGGGTCAAGAGCGACAGCTACGGTACCCTGAACTGGGGTCTGCTGAGCCAGGCTACTGATAACGTGGCCCTGCTTCCTGACCTGTCGGGCACCATCATCGAGTCGAACGCGGTGTTCTTTGAGGGCGGTGCCTTCCAGCTTCGTCCGAGTGGCAACAATACTGAGTCTGGTCTGGCCAATGGCA